>CAZNSS010000323.1:0-5075 GCA_964575465.1 uncultured Holophagales bacterium
CGTACCTCGTCGCGAGCGTCGCCCCCGTCGCCCCGCGCGCGGGGGGCGAGGCGGGCCCCCCGCTGGACGCGGAACGCCGCGCCCTCGAGGAGCAGCGCCGCCAGCTCCAGCTCTCCCAGCTCGAGCTCGAGCGGAGGTCGCTCGACCTCGAGTCGAAGATCCGCCGGAAGGAGCTCGCCGAGGAGGTCTCGCGCCTGAGGGAGGATGGGGACCTGGTTGGCGCCGCGCGGGTCGAGAAGAGGGGAGCCCTCGGGGACCGGCGCGTCGAGCTCGAAAGGCGCCAGCTGGACCTCCAGGCGCAGGAGCTGAAGCTCGAGGCCGACCTCGGGCGGGCCGCCGAGGCGGGCGAGAAGGCCGGGGGCGCCGAGGAGAGCGTCCGGGCGGCCGAGCATGCCGAGCAGGAGCTGGAGAAGAAGAGGCAGGCCCTCGAGGCGGAGACGGAAAAGCTCGACAGGGAGGTGCAGGCGCTCGACGCCGAGCTGAGGCTCCACGAGCTGCGCGGGGCGACGGAAGACCTCGCGCAGTCCCTCTCCGACCAGATCGCGTCGCTCCGCGAGGCGCTCCCGGAGGCAGGGGCGCAGAAGCCGGAGCTGGAGCGCGAGATCGAGCGCCTCGAAGCCGCAGTTTCAGCCCTCCACCCGGGCCGTCCCTCGAAGGGGGCGCCGAAGCCCGCCGGGAAGTAGCGGATCGCACGGTTCGCCGACCGCCCGCGCGGCGGCGGGCCGCTCAGCGGGCGTCGAACTCGAACTCGGCCCGGCATCCTCCCCAGACGGTGATCCCCGACGTGCTGTAGATCCAGTTCCTGTACGCCTCGCACGGGACGGAGCCGATCTGGCGGATCACGCGGACGTTCCCGTGGATCCCCGCAGCGCAGACCTTCTGGGCCTTCCCGTACGACTCGCAGATGAGGGTCCCGCTCTTTCCGGTGGCGATCTCGCCCGACGCGGTGCGGGCGGTCTCCTTCGGCTCGAACGAAGCCGAGACGACCATCTCCCGGTCGGAGTCCCAGACGCAGCGGTACGTGATCGGGGTCGACTGCGAGTGCCGGGCGTCGGCCTTGAACCACCCTTCGCCCCTCACCTCCTGCTGCGGTCCCGAGCCTTCGAAGTTCCCGGCGCGTTCGAGCTCGACGACGAGCTGCTCGCGCGGCCACCGGTATCCGCGCCGGGCGGCGTCGTCCCGGATGGCGCCGGCGACGGCCGCCCGGCAGCCGTCGAGAGCCGCCTGGCGCCCGGGGGAGAGCGCCCCGAGGCGCCACGCGCCCTCGGCGGAGTACCAGGCCCTCGTGACCTCCTCCTTCTTCGGGTCCCAGCGGCAGCCGAAGGTGATGGGCTGCCACTCGTAGTCCCTGCCGAGGCGCGCCCGGCCGCGCCCCGAGAGCTCGACGACCTTCCCCTTGGCGGCCCGCACGACCGAGGCGGCATCGGGTTCGGTGTCGTTCCCGCCGGTCGTCACGCCGCGGTCGACGGCGTCGCTCCGCACCCTTCCGTCGAGCTCCCGGCGGCAGGCCTCGAGGAGGATCGCGTCGCGGACGAGCTCGACGGGGGGCTTGCCGATCGGGGCGCCGCCGGCGTCCACGGCCGCGTAGGTCAGCGACCGGACCTTCTTCGTCGAGAGGTCGACGACGCACTCGTAGCGCACCGGGAACGCCGGGACCTTGTAGGACGGGCGGTACTCCTCCGTCCCCGTGAACGTCAGGACGCCGTCCCCCCGCGCCTTCCGGGCCTTCGACCCCTCGAACGACACGGGTGTCGCTCCGGGGTCGAGCCCCGCGGCCGCCGCGTCGTCGAAGGTGAGCTTCCAGAGGGCGCCGCGGCACTCGAGAGCGAGGTCGTGCTCCTCCGCCTCGCGGGCGGCCGTGTCGGCCCGCGAGCTCCGGGCGTCCGCGCGGGAGGAGACGTTCAGCATGGCGGTGCAGACGACGCACCGCAGGATCGCGAGGGCGAAGCGACGAGACATACCGGCTCCTTGTGCGGGAAATCCTACCGTGTGGAGGACGTACGATGGAGGGGTGGACGCGCCGTCGCCGCCCTTCCCCCTCCGCGAGACCGGAGTGAACGACCGCGTCGTCGTCTTCTCGACGGGGGGCGAGGACCTGCCGTCGGGATGGGGGGCGAACGCGGTCGCCGTCCTGGGCGAGGCCGGGACGCTCCTCGTCGACCCTCTCGTCGCTCCGGCCTACGCCCGCGAGCTGGAGCGGCTCCTCGCGGACCGGGGGGCGGGACCCGTGAAGTGGGTCGTCACGACGCACCACCACACCGACCACTCCGTCGGCGCGTCGGTCTTCGCGGCGGCGGGGGCGGAGGTCTTCGCTCACGCGGTGGCGGCCGAGCGGATGGCGGCTGAGCAGCCGGCGATCCTCGCGCAGCGGAGGGCGACCCCCGAGTTGTGCGCTCTCTTCGCCGACGCGGTGCCGGCCGTACCGACGCGCCTCGTGACGGCCCCTCTCGAGCTTCTCGTCGGCGGCCTCCGCGCCGTCGTCCGCCCCTGCGGCCCGGCCCACACGCCGGGCGACCTTCGCGTCGACCTGCCCGATCTCGGTGTCGTCGTCACGGGAGACCTCGTCTTCCACGGCTACCACCCGAACCTCGAGCACGCGGACGTCGACGGCTGGAAGAGGGGCCTCGCGGAGCTCCTCCGCGAGCCGCCGGGGACGACGTTCGTGCCGGGTCACGGAGCGCCCGGGGGGCGCGAGATCGTCGAGGCGCAGCGGGCCTGGTTCGAGACCGCCGAGGAAGCGACGTGGAGCGCCGACGCGGAGGGGCTCGGAGCGGGACCGGCGGTCGAGCGGATCAGGGAACGGTTCGCCGGCTATCGTCTCGAGGCGGTCCTTCCAACGGCCGTCAGCGTCCTCGCGGCACTGCGCTGAACGGGCCGGATTCGCGCGGCGCCGCGTTCCCCGCCGCCGTGGGCCTCACGAGGCCGCGGACGCCCTCGATCGCTGGAAGGCCCCGAGGGCGTGGTCGGCCGTGGCGATGTGAGCGAGCAGGCGCCGCGAGAAGGCATCCGCGTCTTCCCGGACGGCGTCGGCGCCGCCGCCGGAGAGGCGCGCGCGGAGGCTCGTCAGCTCCTCGACGAAACGTCCGTGCTCGGCGCCGTGGGCCTCGTACTCGGGGTAGGCGTGGAGCCGCATCAGGAGCTCCTCGGCCAGGAAGTGCGCGTTCGTGAAG
Organism: uncultured Holophagales bacterium; assembly: GCA_964575465.1. Lineage (GTDB taxonomy): Bacteria > Acidobacteriota > Thermoanaerobaculia > UBA5066 > UBA5066 > UBA5066. The sequence goes on from CAZNSS010000323.1 coordinate 3,171, forward strand.
TGCTCGAGGCGCTCGAAGACCTCGAGGGCCGCCACCGCGTCTCCGGCCTCGAGGCTCTGCACGAGCTCCCGCAGCAGCCCGAGCTGGAGAGCGTGCTCCTCGTCCATCTCCCGGTTCCCGGTGATGAGGGTGTGGCGTCCTTCGGCTGGCGTCATCTCTCGGCGTTCCTCGGTCCGCCCGGAAGATATCCCGCGCGGGCCCCGGGGAGAACCCTCAGCCCGGGACCCAGAGTCCCTCCCGGACGACGACCGGGCGGCCGTCGATCGAGACCCGCAGGCCGCAGCCCCCTTCCCGGAAGTCGCAGACGACGTCGACGTGCTGCGCGGAGCGGTTCAGGACGCCCCGCGCGTAGAGCTCCTCGAGGCGCGCCCGCGCGGCGGGGACCTTCGGGTCGCGCTCGAAGCACGTCTCGTAGCTCGCGCCGATGGCGACGTGCAGCGTCCCGCCGACCTTCTCGACGAAGAGCGGGTGCTTCAGCGCGCGCGTCAGGCCGGGATTCATGCCGAGCGCGACCTCGCCGAGGCGGCGCGACCCGTCGTCCGTCCCGACGATCGCCGCGAGCTGGCCTTCCCCCTCGCGGGCCGAGTACGTCACGATCCTCCCGCCCTCGAAGACGAGGTGCATCCCGGAGATGTCGACGCCGCCGTTGAGGACGGGCAGGTCGAGGTAGATCTCCCCCTCGACGGAGCTCGCGTCGGGGCTCGTGAAGATTTCCCCGTCGGGGACGTTGCGGAGGCCATGGGAGAGGACCGGGATCGACTCCGCAAGGCTCATCGACAGGACGAGCTCGCGCCCCTCGCCGGGGTGCCAGGTGACGACCTCCATCCGCTTTCCCTCGGCGAAGAGCGGCTCGAGCCGCTCCTCCGCCTCGAGCAGCGGTCGCGGGTCGATCGTCGAGGCGCCGACGACGAAGCGGACGTAGTCGTCGAGGGGAATCCCTTCCATCTCCGCGTACGCCGGCGTCGGGTAGAGCGTGATCACCCACCTTCTCGAGAGACGCAGGTCCGCGAACGGGCGGTCCGCGCGCGCGAGGGACGCCGCGGCCTCGCGGGCGAGCCCCGCGTAGCTGGCGGGCGACTCGGCGCCGAGGACCTCGACGTACTTCGTCATCGAGGCGTAACGCTCGCGGTGCCAGTCGGGGACCCGGGCGAGCTGCTCCTCCGTCGCCCCGCGCCCCATCGCGGCCGACCAGACCTTCCCCCGCTCGTTGTTCGGCGGGACGAGGCAGACGTCGGGGATCCCGCCGGCCGCGATCACCTCGCGCTCGATCCGCTCGATGAGGGGCCAGGCGATCCGCTCGCCCTTGATCATCACCCGGTCCTCGGGCGTCACCCCTCCGATCGAGTGGGTGACCAGGAGGCGGGCCCAGCGGTCCAGCTTCTCGGGTTCGATCTTCGGCTCCTGCACGCGTCCCTCCTTGCGGCCCGGGAACGGCCGCGGCCACGCGCCCTTCGCGTCGGCCGGCCCGCCGAGGATAGCGAAGGAGGGCCGGGCCCGCCGGCCGGGTGACGGAGCGCACTTCCGCAGGGGACGAACGGGACTACGATTTCGCGTCGGAGGTGAACCGTCGATGAGAACCGCCCTGATCGCCCTGCTGCTCGCTCCGTCCCTCCTCCTCGGCGCCGAGGCGGCGCCGTCCGCCGAGGTGAAGGTCGGGACCGGGATCGAGAACAGGGACGTGACCGGCGAGGCCGCCGTGCTCGAGGTCGCACCCGACACGAACGTCTACCTCTGGACGAAGGTCTCCGGCCTCCCCGCCGACGCGACGCTGAAGCTCGTCTTCGTCCGCGGCGAGAAGACGGCCTGGGAACGCGAGCGGACGGCCGCCGGCTCGCCCTACCGCCTCTGGGTCTACAGGACGTTCCGGGCCGGCGACTCCGGCGAGTGGACGGCGAAGGTCCTCGG
>CAZNSS010000324.1:0-5067 GCA_964575465.1 uncultured Holophagales bacterium
GGCAGACCAGGCCGAGGAGGGCGGCGCCCATCGCGCCGGCCGCGGCGGCCGCGGAGCCGCCGCCCGGGGCGGGGGCGTCGGAGGCGAGGGCGGCGCTGAAGTCGCGGACGGCGAGGGAGACGAGGTCTGTCACGGGATCCTCCTGCTCTGGTTCCGGGGGCGTTCGCCCCCTTCGGGCGCCGGGGGCGCCGACCGTTCAGTCTGCCACGCGGCGGGCGTCGCGAACGACCGCGCGGCCGGCCACGACGACGTCGGTCACGGGATTGACGCCGTAGTGGTAGACGAGGTGCTCGAGGCTCCTCCCGTCGACGAGGACGACGTCGGCCGCCTTCCCCGGCTCGAGCGACCCGCGCCGCGCCGCCTCGCCGACCGAGGCCGCCGCGTTCAGCGTCATCGCCGCGAGCGTCTCCTCCACGGTGAGCCCCATCCCGATCGCCGCGAAGAAGGCGACCGCGGGGAGCGACTCGGTGTAGGAGGAGCCGGGGTTGCAGTCGGTGCCGAGGGCGACGGCGACCCCCGCCGAGACCATCTCGCGCGCCGGGGCGTAGCGGCTCATCCGGAGAAAGACGGACGTGCCCGGCAGGAGCGTGGCGACGACCCCCGCCTTCGCCATCGCGTGAATGCCGTCCGGCTGGGCGAAGAGGAGGTGGTCGGCCGAGAGGGCGCCGACCTCGGCCGCGAGGCGCGCGCCGCCGAGGGGTGTCAGCTCGTCGGCGTGGAGTCGCGGGAGGAGGCCGAGGGCCTTCCCCGCGAGGAGGATGCGGCGCGACTCCTCGAGGCCGAAGACGCCGTGCTCGCAGAAGACGTCGACGAAGCGCGCGCCGTCGGCGGCGAGGGCGGGGAGGATCTCGTCGCAGCACTCGGCGACGTAGCGCGCCTTCAGCGCTTCCGAGCCTCGCCGCTCGAGCGGGACCTCGTGCCCCGGGAGCGCGGTCGCCGCGACGCCGACCGGGTGTCCCTCCGCCGCGGCCTTCAGGGCGGCGAGCTGCTTCCTCTCGTTCGCGAGGTCGAGCCCGTAGCCGGTCTTCGCCTCGCAGTAGGTCGTGCCGTGGAGGAGCATCCGGTCGAGCCGCTCGCGCGTGAGGAGGGCCAGCTCCTCGCGCGAGGCGCGCCGCGTCGCCGTGACGGTGGAGACGATCCCGCCCCCGGCGGCGGCGATCTCGGCGTAGGTCTTCCCCTTCAGCCGCTCGTTGAACTCGCTCTCGCGGTACCCGGCCCAGGGGAGGTGCGTGTGCGGGTCGACGAAACCGGGGAGGGCCGTCTTCCCGCGCCCGTCGAGGACGACGTCGCCCGGCAGCGGCACGTCGCCGTTCAGGCGGACGTACTCGGCGTCGGTCCCGACCCAGGCGACGAGGCCGTCCTCGGCGACGAGGGCCGCGTCGTCGATGCGGGCGATCCGCCCCTGGTCGGCGCCCGTCCGCGCGGCGGCCCCGAGTGGCGTGGCGAGCTGGGAAAGGTTGCGGACGACGAGCCGGCTCAGGGGGCCTCCCCCTCCTTCCGCTTCGGGCGCATGACCGAGACGGAGCTGTCGAGGTCCTCCTCCTCCTTGTCGAAGTTGAGGACCTGCTGGAACATGTCGAGCATCCCCTGCAGCTTCAGGTGGAAGTTCTTCCGCTCCACCCGGAGCTCGCGGATCCGCTTCTCCTTCTCGGCCGACTTCTCGAGAGCCTGCTGGACGAGCCGGTCGGCGTGGCGGTTCGCGTCGGCGAGGATCCGCTCCGCCTCGCGCTCCGTGTCGGACCGGAGGGTCTCGGCACTCCGCTGCGCCATCAGGAGCGTCTCCTTGAGCGACGCCTCCGACTCGCGGTGGCGGGCCACCTCCTCCTTCAGGCGCCCGTTCTCGCGCTCGAGCTCGTCGAGGGACCGCATCAGCTCCTCGAGGTCGTCGGCGACGACGTCGAGGTACTGAGCCACCTCGTTCCGGTCGAACCCGCGGAACCGGAGAGAGAAGGTCCGCTTGCGGATGTCCAGGGGCGTGATGTTGGGTCTCATTGCGCTCATTCTAAGCGTCTTCCGTCGATGGACCGCGCGCGGGAGGCCTAGTGAACGCGCCCGCTGCGGTCCTCGACGACGGTGAACCGGCGCCTCCGGAACGGGTTCCAGCGGCGGCGGAAGGGCCGCACGCTCCCGCCCCCGCCGCGGCGCGAGGCGCGCACGAAGAGCCACGCGACCGGGAGGCCGCCGAGGAGGAAGACGAGCTGCGCGAGCGAGCGCGACGTCTCCAGCTCGCCGAAGACGACGAGGACGAGAGCGAGGAGGGCGAAGCCCTTCCGGGTCATCGGGAGGACCCCGAAGAGGTTCGCGGGGAGCCGCGGCCCGAGGAGGGCCCACGCGACGATCATCGCGGTCAGGAGGCCCGAGAGGCCGGCCCCCGCCATGGCTCCCGCCCGAGGGAAGAGGAGCGCGACGCCGCAGCCGAGGACCGCCGACGCGACGACCGAGGAGAGGACGAAGAGCCCGAAGCGCCGCGAGCCGAACGTCGCCTCCAGCTCCCATCCGAACGTCCAGAGGATGAGAAGGCCGAAGAGGACGTTGAAGATGCCGATGACGACGAGCGGGTACGTGACGAGCCGCCAGAGCTCGAGCGCCGGCCAGATCCGCTCCGGGAACACCGTCAGCAGGAGCATCGGCGCGAGGCGAAGGACCCCGGCGAGGTAGCCCCCGGCCGCCAGGACGAGGAGCGCGCGCGTGACGTTCGGGAGGCGCGACCAGCCCGGGGGCCCCGCGAAGACGACGCGCCGCTCGGGCGTGTTCCAGCTCATCGCGGCGAGCGTAGCAGGGTCAGGAGCGGCTGCCGAAGAGGGCCGTTCCGACCCGGACGACGGTGGCTCCCTCCTCGATCGCCGCCTCGAAGTCGTCGCTCATCCCCATCGAGAGGCCCGGTAGGCCGAGGGTCGCCGCGAGGTGGCGGAGGAGGACGAAGTGGGAGCGCGTGTCGCCGGGCGGCGGGATCGCCATCAGACCGCGCAGGTCGAGCTCCGGCAGCGCGCGGAGGGTCTCGACGAGGGCAGGGGCCCCGGCGGGCGTGACGCCCGCCTTCGTCCCCTCTCCCCCCGTGTTCACCTCGACGTAGACGGCGAGACGCCGCCCCTCGTTCGCCGCCGCGCGCGCGAGGCGCCGGGCGATGTCGGCCGAGTCGATCGCGTGGAGGACGTCGGCGAGCCGGGCCGCCCTGTTCGCCTTGTTCGACTGGATCGGGCCGACGAGGTGCCTCACCGCGTCGGCCGGCAGCCGGGGGAACTTGGCCTCGGCCTCCTGGACCCGGTTCTCGCCGAAGTGCCTCACGCCGGCTTCGTACGCGGCCAGGAGGTCTCCGAGCGGCTTCGTCTTCGTGACGGCGACGAGCGTGACCGAGGCGGAGTCGCGCCCCGCGCGCCGGGCGGCCGCCTCGACGCGGCCCGACACGTCGGCGAGGTTCGCGGCGATCTCGGTGGCGCGGCTCATCCCCGCGCCCCGTCGAGGGCCGCGAGGAGTCCCTTCCGCCCGGCGACGTGAAGGACGGGCCGCCCCGCCGTCACGGCAGGCCGTGACCGTCCCAGTAGAGGATCCGCTTGCAGCTCTCGCACTGCAGGATCTCGCGCGAGAGGCGCAGGTCGGAGAGGAGCTGGGGCCGGAGCCGCACGTTGCACGAGGAGCAGGCGGCGGTCTGGCTGGCGACCATCGCGACGCGTGCGACCGCGACGCCCGCACGCATCTTCGCGATCCGGTCGAACGTGGCGAGGAGCCGCTTCTCGATCGTCGAACGGATCCCGGCGGCGGCCTTCTCGGCGACCGCCACCTCGGCGTCGAGCTTCGCCTGCTCGGCGCGCCACTCGCTCATCTGCTCCTCGTAGCCCGCCTCCTCCTGCCCGGACGTGGCGGCGAGGGCCTGGTCGTCGGCAAGGGCCTGGGAGAGCGTCTCCTCGACCTGGAGAAGCTCGTCCTCGCGGGAGCGGATCTCGCGCTGGGCGTGGTCGACCTCGGTGAGGAGGGCGGTGTACTCGTGCTGTCCCTTCACCGCCTTGCGCTTCGCCTCGGACTTCTTCAGCTGTTCCGCGTATCCCGCGACCTGCTCGTCGAGCTCCTTCTTGCGGGCCTCGGCCCGCTCGCGCCGCGCCGCGACCTCCTGCCGTTTCCGCCGGAAGTCCTGCCAGGCCGCCTCGACGTGGACGAGGTGCTCGGGCGTCCTGTTGCGCCTCTCGGCCTTGGTGTGGGCTTCGAGGAGGAGCTCCTGAAGACGGAAGAGGCGCTCGAGAGCGCCGGAGGGCGATTTGTCGGTCAAAGAGAGATCCCCCAAAAAAGTGAACGGGCGCCCAGCGGCGCCCGTCCGGTCACTCGGATAGACCCCCGGCGCGTCAAAGCGCCGGAGGAAAGGTCAAAGTCTCGTGGCACGCCCGTCTGTATCTCCCAAACCGGTGGGTCCGCCCGGATTCGAACCGAGGACCCGCCGGTTATGAGCCGGTGGCTCTAACCGCTGAGCTACGGACCCACTTCCAGGGTCAGGATATCACGCGCGGACAGCCCGAGGGAGTACGCCGCAGACACGGCGGCCCGGGTCTGCGTCCGAGCACACGCGAGCGACGCGAGCCGCCTCGCCGCGCGGAAGGGATTTGGGGAAACCCGGCGGTCCGGGTTTCCCCGGGAACACTGTCGTCAGACGTTGACGTCGATGAACGGCCGCAGCTTCTTGGCCCGCGACGGGTGCCGGAGCTTCCGGAGCGCCTTCGACTCGATCTGCCGGATCCGCTCGCGCGTGACGTTGAAGCTCTTGCCGACCTCCTCGAGCGTGTGCTCGGCCCCGTCGCCGACGCCGAAGCGCATCCGGAGCACCTGCTCCTCGCGCGGGGTGAGGGTCTTGAGCGTCCGGCGCGTCTGGTCGCGGAGGTTCGCCACGATGACCGCGTCGATCGGCGAGACGACGTTGCGGTCCTCGATGAAGTCGCCGAGGTGGCTGTCTTCCTCCTCCCCGATCGGGGTCTCGAGGGAGATCGGCTCCTGCGCGATCTTCATGATCTTCCGGACCTTCGAGGCGGGCATGTCCATCCGCTTGGCGATCTCTTCCGCGGTCGGCTCCCGGCCGAGCTCCTG
>CAZNSS010000325.1:0-5061 GCA_964575465.1 uncultured Holophagales bacterium
TCGGGGATCTCCGGCGTCGACGGCGACACGCTCTGGGCCGAGTTCCACGAGGCGGTCGAGGGCGTCGACCTGGGCTTCGTCGGCCGGATCGTCCGCTGCGACCCGAAGCTCCTCTCGGCCGTCCTCGGCGCCGGCTTCCTGCCGCTCGTCGCCTCGGTCGCGCTCGGGCGCGAGGGGACGCTCCTGAACGTGAACGCCGACGCCGCGGCCTCGGCCCTCGCGGCCGCGCTCGGCGCCCGGAGGCTCGTCTTCCTGACCGACGTCGAGGGAGTGAAGGACTCGGACGGCGCCGTGATCGAGCGGCTCGACGCCCGCGCGGCCCGGGCCCTCCTCGCCTCGCCCGCCGTGACGGGCGGGATGAAGCCGAAGCTGAGAGCCGCCCTCGAGGCGCTCGACGGAGGCGTCTCCGAGGTCCTGATCGCAGGGCCGTCGCTCCACCGCGCGGCCCTCCTCGAGGGGAAGGGGGGAACCCGGCTTGTCGCAGCCTGACGAGACCCCGCAGGCCGTGGAGGCCCGGGCGGCCTCCTTCCTTCTCGGGACGTACGCCTGGACGAAGTTTCACCCGCGCGACGGGCGCGGGGCGAAGCTCGTGGACGCGGATGGGAAGGTCTACTGGGACCTCCTCGCCGGCATCGCGGTCAATGCGCTCGGCTATCGCCACCCGAGGCTCGTGAAGGCGCTTCGCGCCGAGGCGACGGACCTCCTCCACGTCTCGAACCTCTTCTACCAGGCCGCGCAGGGGGAGCTGGCCGAACGCCTCGTGACGCTCTCCGGCTTCTCGCGCGCCTTCTTCTGCAACAGCGGGACGGAGGCGAACGAGGCGGCGATCAAGTTCGCGCGCCTCGCGAACCCGGGCCGCGGCAAGCTCGTCGCCCTCGACAACTCGTTCCACGGGCGGACGGTCGGCTCGGTCGCCCTCACGGGGAACGCGGCGTACCGCGAGCCGTTCGAGCCGCTCCTCCCCGGGGTGACCTTCGTTCCCGCGAACGACGTCGAGGCGCTCCGCGCCGCCGTCGACGGGACGACCTCGGCCCTCTTCCTCGAGCCGATCCAGGGCGAGGGGGGGATCGTCGCTCTCTCGACCGAGTTCCTCGCCGCGGCGCGCGAGCTCTGCGACGCGACGGGCGCCGTCCTCGTCTTCGACGAGATCCAGTGCGGCCTCGGGAGGACGGGGAAGCTCTTCGCGTTCCAGTGGGCCGGCGTCGTCCCCGACGTCGTGACGCTCGCCAAGCCGCTCGGCGGAGGGCTGCCGCTCGGCGCGGTCCTCGTTTCGGAACGGATCGCGGGGCTCGTCAGGCCGGGACACCACGGGACGACCTTCGGCGGGAACCCCGTGGCCTGCCGCCTCGGCCTCGCCGTCCTCGACGAGCTCGTCGAGGGTGGGCTCGTCGCGAGGGTCGAGGAGACCGGCGCGTGGCTCGGCAAGAGGCTCGCCGCGCTGAAGAAGCGCTGCCCGGCCGTCGTCGACGTGCGCGGCGCCGGGCTCATCCGCGGGATCGAGCTCGACCGCGAGGCCGCGCCGGTGCAGAAGGCGCTCCTTTCGAAGGGGTTCGTCGTCGGGACGGCCCGCAAGACCGTGATCCGGCTCCTCCCTCCCTACGTCATCCCGAAGGCCGCCCTGTCGGCCTTCCTGACCGCACTCGAAGAAACCCTCAAGGAAGGTGCCGCATGAGCGCGACGAAGATCAAGAAGGCCGCCCTCGCCTACTCCGGGGGCCTCGACACGTCGATCATCATCCCCTGGCTCAAGGAGAACTACGGCTGCGAGGTCGTCGCCGTCGCCGTCGACGTCGGCCAGGCCGAGGAGACCTCGGGCCTGAAGGAGAAGGCGCTCGCGACCGGCGCGTGCGACTTCCACCTCGTCGACGCCCGCGAGGAGTTCGCCGCCGAGTACCTCTGGCCCGTCCTCCGGGCCGGCGCCGTCTACGAGCACGAGTACCTCCTCGGCACGTCCACGGCACGGCCGATCATCGCGAAGAAGCAGGTCGAGATCGCCCTCCAGACGGGCTGCGACGCCCTATCGCACGGCTGCACCGGGAAGGGGAACGACCAGGTCCGCTTCGAGCTGGCCTACCAGGCCCTCGCCCCGGAGCTCACCATCGTCGCGCCGTGGCGCGAGTGGTCGATCAACTCGCGCGAGGACGCGATCGACTACGCCGCCGCGAGGAGCATCCCCGTCCCGGTCACGAAGAAGGAGCCTTACTCGCGCGACCGGAACCTCTGGCACATCTCCCACGAGGGGGGGCCGCTCGAGGACCCGGCCTTCGAGCCCGAGGAGTCGATGTTCAAGCTGACCGTCGACCCGCGGAAGGCGCCCGACGAGCCCGAGAGGGTGACGATCGGCTTCGAGGGGGGCTACCCCGTCGAGGTGAACGGGAAGCTCCTCCCCGCCGGCGAGCTCCTCGTGACGCTCAACGAGATCGCCGCGCGGCACGGCGTCGGCCGCGTCGACATGGTCGAGAACCGACTCGTCGGCATCAAGTCGCGCGGCGTCTACGAGACCCCCGGCGGGACGCTCCTCGTCCAGGCGCTCCGCGCCCTCGAGACCCTCACGCTCGACCGCGACGCGATGCACGAGAAGGAGCGGCTCGCGCTCCGCTACGCCGAGCTCGTCTACTACGGGCAGTGGTTCAGCCCGCTCCGCGAGGCGCTCGAAGCCTTCATGGAGAAGGTCACCGAGACGGTCACGGGGCACGTCACGATGAAGCTCTTCAAGGGCTCCGCGATCGTCGTCGGCCGCCGCTCCGAGCACTCGCTCTACTCGGCGAACCTCGCGTCGTTCAACATGACCGGCTACACCTCTCACGACGCCACGGGCTTCATCCGCCTCTTCGGCCTCCCGACCCGGGGCCGCAAGCGCCTCGTCCCGCCGACGGACGCGGCGGTGAAGGCGGGGGAGAAGCTCCGGCTCGAGCCGTGGGGATGAGCGGGCGGCACGACCTCTGGGGAGGGCGCTTCGCGGCGGGGCCGGCGGAAGTCCTCCGCCGGTTCAACGACTCCTGGTCGTTCGACCGCGCCCTCCTCGCCGAGGACGTGAAGGGGTCGATCGCCTGGGCCGAGGAGCTCGGGCGGTGCGGCGTCCTCTCGTCCGGCGAGGCGCAGAAGATCGTGAAGGGCCTCCGCGGGGTCGAGGGCGCGTGGGAGGCGGGCGAGGGGCGGGACGCCGACGCCGAGGACGTCCACTCGTACGTCGAGGGGGAGCTCGGGAAGCGGATCGGCCCTCTCGCCGGAAAGCTCCACACGGGCCGCTCGCGGAACGACCAGGTCGCGACCGACCTGAGGCTCTGGCTGAGGGGCTCGTTCGACGAGTTCCTCTCCGCCCTCCTCGCCCTCGCGGCGGCGCTCGCCGCGAGGGCGACGGAGGAGGCGGCGACGCCGATGCCGGGCTACACGCACAGCAAGCGCGCCGAGCCGGTGACCTTCGGGCACTGGTGTCTCGCCTACGTCGAGATGCTCCTGCGCGATGCGGACCGCGTCCGCTCGGCGAGGAGGCGCGCCAACGAGTGCCCGCTCGGCTCGGGCGCCCTCTCGGGGACGCCGCTCGCGATCGACCGGGAGCGGCTCGCGAAGAGCCTCGGCTTCGACCGCGCGACGGCGAACTCGCTCGACGGCGTCTCGGACCGGGACGCCGCTGCCGAGTACCTCTTCGCCGCCGCGCTCCACCTCTCGCACCTCTCGCGGATGGCCGAGGACCTCGTCTTCTTCACCTCCGACGAGGCGGGTTTCGCCGAGCTGCCGGATGCCCTCGCGACCGGGTCCTCGCGGATGCCGCAGAAGAAGAACCCCGACGTCCTCGAGCTCGCGAGGGGACACGCCGGTCGGTCGATCGGCGAGCTCGCCGGCCTCCTCGCGGTGCTGAAGGGGCTTCCGCTCGCCTACGACAAGGACCTGCAGCTCGACAAGGAGCCGCTCTTCCGGGTGCGCATCGTCCTCGACGCGGCGCTCCCGGCGCTGACGGCGCTCGTCGCCGGGCTGAAGCTGAGGCGGGAGCGGATGAAGGACGCCGCGACCGACGACCGGCTCCTGACGACGGAGCTCGCCGACGCCCTCGCGCGGCGGGGAGTCCCGTTCCGGCAGGCGCACGAGATCGCCGGACGTCGGTTCGCCGCCGCCGAGTCGTCGGGGATGGGGCTCCTCGAGCTGCCGCCGGCAGACGGCGTGACGGAGGCCGACCTCGCCTCGGTGAACCTCGGGAGGGCCCTCGCGCGGCGCGGGGCCGTCGGAGGCGCCTCTCCGAAGCGGGTCGCACAGGCGGCACGGAAGGCCTCGGCGCGCATCGCGGCCGAAAGGAAGGCCGCGGCGGCGCGGGCCGCGACCGGGGGAAGGGACCCGGCGCGGAGCGCCGCGGCGAGGAAGAGGGCGCGATGAACCTCCCGAAGGGATTCCTCGGCTCGGCCGTGCGGGCGGGGCTGCGCAAGAAGCCGGGGCTCGACGTCGCGCTCCTCGTCGCCCCCGACGGCGCGAACGCCGCCGCGGTCTTCACGAGAAACAGGTTCCAGGCGGCGCCGGTCACGCTCTCGCGGGCCTCCCTGAAACGGAGCCGCGGGAGGGTGAAGGCCGTCGTCGTCAACGCGGGTTGCGCGAATGCCGTGACGGGCGCGGCCGGGACGGCGGCGGCACGCCGCGTCCAGGAGCACGCCGCCGACCTCGCCGGGTGCCCGCGCGAGGAGGTCTTCGTCGCCTCGACCGGTGTCATCGGCGTCGTCCTCCCCGACGAGAAGGTCCGGGCGTTCCTTCCCGACGCTTTCGCGCGCCTCGCCGCAGGCGGGCTCGAGGCGGCCTCGCGCGCCATCCTGACGACCGACGCCGCGCCGAAGGTCTCCCGCGCGACGTTCCGTCACGCCGGCCGGACGTGCCGCGTCGTCGGCTTCGCAAAGGGCGCCGGGATGATCCACCCGAACATGGCGACGATGCTCGCGTTCGTGACGACGGACGCGCCGGCGACTCCCGCGCTCCTCGAGGCGGCGCTGAAGGAGGCCGTCGACGGGAGCTTCAACGCGATCTCGGTCGACGGCGACACCTCGACGAACGACACCGTCCTCCTCCTCGCCTCGGGCGCGGC
>CAZNSS010000326.1:0-5058 GCA_964575465.1 uncultured Holophagales bacterium
CCCACCGGACGGCGCGGCTCCTCGCCGCGGCGCTCGGCGCGCTCGCGATTCTCGGCGGGAGCGCCGGCGTCGGCTGGTGGCTCCGCGACCGGATGTCCGAGACCGCCTCGACCTGGGGAGGCGATCTCGTCCTCGGCAACGGGACGCAGGTCCTCTCTTCCCGACTCTCGCCCGACGGCCAGACGCTCGCGTTCGTGACGCCGGCGCGGGGCGTGACGCAGGTGGCCGTGATGAAGCCGGCCTCGGGAGACTGGACCGTCCTGACGACGCGCCCCGACGCCGGCTCGGTCTACCGCGTGGCCTGGTCGAAGGACGCCACGCGCCTCTACTTCGACCGCGTCACCGACGTCCCGCACGGCGTCTTCAGCGTCCCGGTCGTCGGCGGCGAGGAGCGCCTCGTCCTCGAGGACGCGCAGAGTCCCGAGACCCTTCCCGACGAGAACCTCCTCGTCGTGAGGACGACGCCCCAGGGAGACCTTCGGATCCACCGGTTCTCTCCCGAGACGGGGCTCGTCTCGCCCCTCGGCCCGCCCTTCGTCGCGGAGTCGATCGGCCTCGCCGTTCGCGCGACGCCCGACGGCCGGAGCGCGCTCGTCTGGGGCCGGCTCGCCGGCGAGGGGGCGGCGTCGCGGCCGAGACAGCTCCACCTCCTCGACCTCGCGAGCGGCACGGCGCGTGCCTTCACGACGGAGCTGCCCGTCTCGCCCCCCTTCGCCATCGCTCCCGACGGCCGGTCCGTGGTCGCAACCGTCGCCGCCGGCGACCTCTTCCGGCTCGTCTCGTTCTCGCTCGACGGCCAGGAGGCGCGCGGCCTCCTCACGGTCACGACCCGCCCCTCGAACATCTCCACGGGCTCCGACGGGAGCTACTTCGTCTGCCTCTCCGAAAGCGCGCAGGAGGTCCTGCGGTTCCCTCTCGCGGGCGGGGTTCCCGAGCGGCTGGGAGCCGCGCGCGGCGCGCTGAGCAGCCCCGCGACGCTCGCCGACGGGCGGGTCCTCCTCCCCGGCCTCGTCGCCGGCCGGCGGCGGCTCCTCCTCCGGAACGCCTCCGGCGAGACGCGGCCCGTCGTCGACACCTCCGACCAGACCGCCCCGCCGGTGGCGATCCTCGGCGGCCGCGCCGTCTTCCTCGCCGGGCCGCAGGGAGCCCCGCCCTCGCTCGTCCTCGCCTCGGTCGACGAAGGCCGCATCCTGCGCCGCCTCCCGGGGACCGAGGGGGCCGCCCCACAGGACCTCGCGGCCTCTTCCGACGGGCGGACCGTCTACTACCCCGACCGAGGAAGCCTCTGGGCGATCGACGTCGACGGGAACGCGCCCCCGCGGAAGCTCGGTGCGGGGCACGGCGTGGCGGCTTTTCCGGACGGCACCGAGCTCCTCGTCCAGAGGAACGGGATGAACGGCGTGGACCTCTACCGGGTCCCGGTCGCAGGCGGCCACGAGCTCCGCATCCCGCTTCAGGGAGACCTCCGGCTCGCCCCCGTTCCCCTCTCCGGCCGGGCCGTCGGTGCCGACGGCCGGGTCGTCGTCACCGTCGCCGCCCGCAACTCGTGGCGCTGGGGGCCCGCTTTCCTGGACCCGATGACCGGCGCCGTCGATCGGATCCCGGTCGTCTACGAGGGCGACGTCCAGTCGGCGGGCTGGAGCGACGCCGAGCATCTCGTCGGACTGGGCGTCTCCCTCCGAACCGAGCTCTGGCGCTTCCGCGAGCACCGCTGAGGCCGGGCTCCCCTCCTACGGCAGCAGGAGGAGGAGGCTCAGCGACATCGCCACCATCCCGAGCAGCAGTCCGTAGAGCGAGTCGTGCCCCTGCCCGAACGCACGGGAGGTCGGGAGGAGCTCGTCGAGCGAGATGTAGACCATGATCCCCGCGACCGCGCCGAAGAGCATCCCCATCAACGCGGGCGTCAGGAAGGGCCTCAGGACGATGTAGCCCAGCGCCGCGCCGACCGGCTCGGCGAGACCCGACAGGAGCGACCAGCCGAACGCGGCCCGCCTCCGCCCCGTCGCGTAGAAGATCGGCACGGCGACGCTGACGCCCTCGGGAATGTTGTGGAGGGCGACGGCGATGGCGATCGCGAGCCCGACCTTCGGGTCCTCGAGCGCCGCGAGGAACGTCGCGAGCCCCTCCGGGAAGTTGTGGATCGCGATGGCGATCGCGAGCGCCGTTCCGGTCCGGCGGAGCCTGGCCGCGACGGGAGTGGCCATCTCTCCGCTGAGCGCGGCGAGCTCGAGCGAGCTGCGTACCTCGTGCGGGTTCTCGTCGCTCGGGACGAGCCGGTCGATGGCGAGGATCAGGAGCGTCCCGAGGAAAAAGGCCCCCACCGCGAGCCACGCCCCCGCGCGCACGCCTCGCGCAGCCTCGAGCGCCCGCTGCGCCTTCGGAAGGATGTCGACGAACGAGATCCAGAGCATCACCCCTGCCGAGAATCCCGTCGCCACCGACAGGAGCCTGAGGTTCGTCCGCCTCGCGAAGAACGCGATCGCGCTCCCGAGTCCGGTCGACAACCCGGCCGCCAGGGTCAGACCGAACGCGACCGCGAAGTGTCCTCCAGCCGTACGACCCTCCCGCGCCCGAGCGGCGCAAGCGAATGTTCGCACGAGGAGTGTGACCGGCGGGGGGCGGGAGGACCCGGAGGCACGAGGGCACCAGGGCACCGAAGCACGAAGGGGGGAGCCTCGCCGCGGGGGCAGACCCCACGGCCGCCTGCTGCGCGCGGTCGACCCGCTTCCGACATCGCTGCGGCCGGGCAGGGGGCCCGCGCGAACTCCTCGCTGCGCTCGTCAGACAGCGCGCGGGCCTGACCCCCGCCCTGTCCTCGCGATGTCGAGCGGGTCCCCGACCGTGCTCGGGGGCGGCTCGCGGGGCCTGCCCGCGCGGCTCGGCCGCCGAGAGCAAGTCCTGTCTTGATGGGGTCTGGTCTACGTTCTACGCTCTACTGCCAGGCTGGGCGGGTCTGAGCCTCGCTCTTTGGGTCGCGATCACGGGACGAAGTTTGCGAGGAGGCCCAAGCTGAACGTAGGACGTAGACCAGACCCCATAGGATTCCGGACCTCAGTCAGGGAGAACGCCGGGGGGTCGCCGGCGAGGGGAACGGCGCGGTCCGTCCAGACCAACGCAAAACTGATGTCGGGCGTCGCAGAATCTCGCCGGCCGCGGGAGGGGCGGGGCGTCTCGGAGCCGACCCCGAGCACGGCCGAGGACCCGCTCGCGTTCGCGAGGACCGGGCGGGGTAGAAGCCCGCGCACCGATTCGAGCGAAGCGAGCTTGCGCGGGCTCCCCGCCCGGCCGCAGCGAGCGCGGAAGCGGGTCGGCCGCGCGCAGAAGGAGGCGAAGAGACGCTCCGCCCCGAGCGCGGTCCCCCGAGGAATCGACGTGGCCTTGAAGCTGGCTGGTGCTCCGGCGCTCCGGTGCCCCGGTCCCCTTCGGCTACTCGGTCTCGACCGGTCTCTTGACCTTGCGCTGGGAGTGGTCGAGGACGCGCTTCCGGAGGCGGACGGAGCGCGGCGTGACCTCGACGAGCTCGTCCTCGCCGATCCACTCGATCGCCGCCTCGAGGGGCATCTCCTTCGGGGGCGTGAGCTTGATCGCCATGTCGGAGTTGGAAGCGCGCATGTTCGTCAGGTGCTTCTTCACGCACGGGTTGACGACCATGTCGTTCTCGCGGCTGTTCTCGCCGACGATCATCCCGGGGTAGCAGGCGACACCCGGGCCGAAGAAGAAGACGGAGCGCGTCTCGAGCCTCTCGATCGCGTAGGCCGTCGTGTCCCCGCCTTCCTTGCAGATCAGCGCGCCCGTGCGGCGCGTCTCCACGTCCCCCTTGAAGGGCTCGTAGCCGGCGAAGACGTGGTGGAGGATCCCCTCCCCCTTCGTGTCAGTGAGGAACTCGTTGCGGTAGCCGAAGAGTCCGCGCGTCGGCACCTTGAACTCGAGCCGTGCCCGGCCCGTTCCGTTGTTGACCAGGGCCGTCATCTCGCCGCGGCGCCGCCCGAGGTTCTCGATGACCGTCCCGACGAACTCCTCCGGCACGTCGACGACGAGGTGCTCGGAGGGCTCGCACGTCACGCCGTCGACTTCCTTGAGGATGACCTCGGGGCGCGAGAGGGCCAGCTCGAAGCCCTCGCGGCGCATCGTCTCGATGAGGATCGCGAGGTGGAGCTCGCCCCGTCCCGAGACCTTGAACGCGTCGGGGCCGTCCGTCGCCTCGACGCGCAGGGCCACGTTCGTCCGGAGCTCCTTCTGGAGGCGGTCCCAGATGTTCCGGCTCGTGACGTACTTCCCCTCGAGACCGGCGAAGGGGGAGTCGTTCACCCGGAACGTCATCGAGACGGTCGGCTCGTCGACGGCGATCGGGTCGAGGGCCACCGGGAACTCGCCGTCGGCCACCGTCTCCCCGATCGTGACCTCTTCGATGCCCGAGAGGACGACGATCTCGCCCGCCGGTGCTTCCTTCACCTCGACGCGCCTGAGCCCCTCGAACACCATCACCTTCCCGACGCGGGCCTTCACGAACGAGCCGTCGTGGCGGCAGACGGCGACGTCCTGGCCCGGTTTCACGACCCCGTTCACGACGCGCCCGATCGCGAGACGCCCGAGGTAGTTGTCGTAGTCGAGGGAGGCGACGAGGATCTGGAGCGGCGCGGCGGGGTCCCCGCCCGGCGGGGGCACCTCGACGAGGATGGCGTCGAGGAGCGGCCGCACGTCGTTGTTGGCATGGTCCACCTCGAGGCGCGCGAAACCCTGCTTGGCCGAGGTGTAGACGATCGGAAAGTCGAGCTGGTGGTCCGTCGCGCCGAGGTCGACCATCAGGTCGAAGACCTCGTCGATGACCTGGTGGGGGCGCGCCTCGGGGCGGTCGACCTTGTTCACGGTGATGATCGGCCGGAGCCCCAGCTCGAGCGCCTTGCGGAGGACGAACCGGGTCTGCGGCATCGGGCCGTCGGCCGCGTCGACGACGAGGAGGACCGCGTCGACGAGCTTCAGGACGCGCTCCACCTCGCCGCCGAAGTCGCTGTGCCCCGGGGTGTCGACGATGTTGATCTTCGTCCCGTGGTAGCGGAT
>CAZNSS010000327.1:0-5056 GCA_964575465.1 uncultured Holophagales bacterium
CTGAAGCTCCACGAGCGCTCCGGCGCCACGGAGAAGCAGGCGGCGATGGCGCTCCGCCTCGTGAAGCGCCCCGCCTTCGACGCCGGCCGCTTCGCGCGCATCTGGAAGGACGAGGTCTTCGCCCTCCGCGAGACCTACCGGATGAACGAGTAGGCCGGGACGCGCCCATGGGCTTCCGGCGGGATGTTCGGCGGGCCGTCGCCTGCTGGCTCGTCTGGGCCGCGTCGATCTGGGCGATCGCGCTCCTCGTCGGGCTCTACTTGCCGCCGGAGGGCGGGAGAAGCCACCCGAGGACCCCGACCGAGGTCCTGTCGGCCTGGGACGGCGCGCACTACGCCCACATCGCGAGGGACGGCTACTCGCCCGAGGGGCTCGACCGCCTCCGCTACGCCTTCTTCCCGCTCCTCCCGGCCCTCTCGAGGCTCCTCGGCGGGCGGGGGCACGCTCCGCTCGCGGGCATCCTCATCGCCCAGCTTTGCGCGCTCGCCGCCGCGCTCCTCCTCCAGCGCGTCGAGAGGGCCCGGAACGGTGACGGACCCGTCCCGCTCCTCGAGGATCCCGCGTTCTGGCTCCTCGCGAGCCCGTGCAGCTTCTTCCTCGGGGCCTACTACACCGAGTCGCTCTTCATCGTCCTGTCGCTCCTCATGGCGACCTCCTGGCGCCAGGGGCGCGGGACCCTGGCAGGAATCGGCGGCTTCCTCGCGGGGCTCGCCCGGCCGACGGCGATCTGCCTCCCGGCCCTCCTCGTCCCCGGGCCCGGGTCGTGGCGAAAGCTCCGCCCCCTCCGGCCCGCGGCGCTCGGCGTCGCCGCGACCCCGCTCGCGGGTCTGGGTCTCCACGTCCTCTACACGGGATTCGCCCTGCGGCACCCGCTCGGCTACACGTTCATCATGAAGATCTGGGGCCGGCACATGACCGTCCCCTTCCTGCCCCTGGTTCGCGACGTCGCCGGCCTCCTCGGCCTTCCGAACGTCTGGAGCACGGCGAGCACGCTCAGGCCCGAGGAGATGGCCCTCCGGCTCTTCTCGACGCTCGGGATCGCCGCGCTCGTCGCGACGGGATGGAAGCGGCTCGAGCCCGGGGACCTCTTCTACCTCCTGCTGTCGTTCGTCTTCATCCACTCGCAGGAGCCGAACGTCTCGACGGCGCGGTACGAGATGGCCCTGTTCCCGGTCTACCTCCTGCTGGCCCGCTCCAGCCTCGGGCGACTCAAGGTGCCGCTGGCCGTCCTCTTCGCCCTCTGCCAGGCCCTCCTCCTCGTGCGCCACGGGTCGTGGCTCTGGGTCGGCTGAGGGCGGGGTCGTCCGCGGATCCGCGAGTCACCGCAGCACGGCCCGGAAGCAGGTCCCGCCGCCGTCGCGCGGAAGGCAGGCGACGTCGCCGCCGTGCCGTCGCGCGACCTGCCGGGCGATCGAGAGGCCGAGGCCCGTCCCTTTCTGCGGCGCGCCAGGGAGGCGGAAGAACGGCTCGAAGATCCTCCCCGCGAGGTCGGGCGGGACGCCGGGACCGCGGTCGAGGACGTCGACGACCGCGCTTCCGTCCGGCCCCCGCCGGACCTCGACTTCGACCGGCCCGCTCCCGCCGTGCCGCTTCGCGTTCTCCAGGAGGTTCCTGAAGAGTCGGCGGAGAAGGCGCGGGCTCCCCTTCAGCGTGACGACGTCTCCGGAGAGCGAGGCCCCCGCACGCGCGCACTCCTCCGCGGCGAGAGCCGTCACGTCCACGCTCTCCGTCGGCTCGTCCGCGGCCCCCGCCTCGAGCCGGCTCGCGACGAGGATCTCCTCGACGAGCCCGTCCAGCTCGTCGACGTCTCGCGCGATCTCGTCCTTGAGGCGCGGATCCCCTTCGAGGAGGCCCGAGGCGACGCGCATCCGCGCGAGCGGCGTCCGGAGCTCGTGCGAGGCGTTCGCGAGGAGCCGGCGCTGCGCGTCGACGAGCTCCTCGATGCGCGCGGCCGCCCTGTTGAAGCTCGCGGCGAGGAGCGCGACCTCGTCTTTCCCCTCCACCGGGACCCGCGAGGCGAGGTCTCCCGCCCCGAGCGCCTCGACCCCCTCCTTCAGCCTCTCGAGGCGCCGCGTGATGCGGCGGGAGATCGGCCAGGCCGCGACGGCGACCGCGACGGCCGCCAGCGCGAGGATCCAGAGGAAGCCGAGCGGGGGGCCGCGGCGCCAGATCCGCTGCGCCACGAGCCAGCGCCCGTCCGGAAGCCGGAGGACGAAAGCCGGTCCGCCCGGGCGGACGTGCCAGGTTCCGCTTCCAGTGCGATCCGGTGGGGGCGGCGGGAGAGGCTCACCGTAGGAGGCGATCGGCTCGCGCGACGGGGTGAAGAGGGAGAGGCGTGCGTTCGTCCTCGTTCCCCAGCGCCGGAGGGCGGCCTCCTGCCGTTCGACGGGGGCGCCTGCCGGGGCGAGCAGCTCGCCCGCGATCTCCGCGGAGATCCCGAGCCCGCTCTCGATCGGCTCGCTCCCGTACCGAAGGTGCCACGCGGCGCCCGAGAGGAGCGCGACCATCGCGACGCTCGCGAGGACGGCGAGGTAGATCCTGGCGTGGAGGCGCGCGCCCGGGTGTCCGCGGCGTCGCTTCACGCGTCCTGGCTCCTCGCGAAGACGTAGCCCGCGCCCCGCACCGTCAGGATGCGTCGCGGGCTCTTCGGGTCGTCCTCGATCGCCGCACGGATGCGTGCCACGTGGACGTCGATCGACCGGTCGAACGCCTCGAGCGCCTCGCCCCGCACGAGCTCCATGAGCTGGTCGCGCGAGAGGACGCGCCCCGCCCTCTCGGCCATCGCGAGGAGGAGGTTGAACTGGTGGGCCGTCATGGGGCGCTCGGTGCCGTCGACGCGCGCCACGCGGGCGTCGGCGTCCACCTCGAGCCTCCCGAAGCGGAGGACGCGGGGCGCCGCCCCGCCGGCCGGCGCGGGCCGCCGGAGGACGGCCCGAATCCTCGCGAGGAGCTCCCGCGGGTCGAAGGGCTTGCCGAGGTAGTCGTCGGCGCCGAGCTCGAGGCCGACGACGCGGTCCGTCGGGTCCCCCTTCGCGGTGAGCATGATGACCGGCACGGCGGAGCCCGAGGCGCGGATGCGACGGCAGACGTCGAGACCGTCGGCGTCGGGAAGCATCAGGTCGAGGAGGACGAGGTCGAAGGGCTCGCGCGAGAGCCGCGCGAGCCCTTCCGAAGCCGTCCCGGCGCTCGAGACGTCGAGGCCGTTCCGGCCGAGGTCCTCGGTGACCATCGAGGCGAGCCGGGCGTCGTCCTCGATCATCAGTATCCGGGTCGACATGGCGACATCATCGGGCATGAAAGGCGGGGCGTGGACCCCGGTCCGCCGATCAGTGCCCGTGCCGGGCCATGTGGTCGGCGAGCTTCTCGGCGGCCTTCACCCTCTGCTCGGGGGTGAGGACCTCCGCCGCGTCGGCAACGGCCTTCGTGAGCCGCTCGGAGGCGGTCGTCACGAGCTGCATCTGCTTCGCCCGGTGCGCCTCGAGGGCGGCCCGGTCGATCTCCTTCGCCGCCAGGATGGCGACGGCCTCCTTGCGGCCCGCGGCGAGCTCGTCGCGGATCGGGGCGAGTTCCTTAGCGGCGGCCTTCGCGATGGCAGCCAGCTTCGCCTGCTGCTCCGGCGTCCCGCCGAGGTCCTCGGCGATCCACCCGGCGATCCGGTCGATCTTCTTGTCGACCTGCGCGGGGTCCATCGACCCGCAGAGACCGCGGCGGAACGGCCCGTGCCCGAGGGCCTGGGAGGCGCCGAGGGCGAGGACGACGGCGACGCCGAGAGTGGCGAAGAAGGCCCCCCGGCCGCGCCGGCGGCAGCTCTTCGGCGGATTGGACGCGGGGGGGGTCGGGGCGGGAGAGGCGGTCTCGTTCATCTTCGTCTCCTTCGGCCGGAAGGTCGTCTTCCCTTCCGCCGTCGGGGAAGATGGAGGCCGCCGGTTTCGGCCGTTCTTCGGGGAGGTGAAGTTGTGTGAAGCGCAGTGCTTCAGCGCGCGATCGCGTTTCCCGCCGAGTCGAGCGGGAGGCGAAGCCCGCCCGCCTCGAGCGTCGCGGCGACGACCGGGCGGGCGTCCTTCGGCTCGAACGGTACCGTCACCGTCATCTCGAGCCGGGCGTTCCCCCTCTCCCCTTCCACGTCGAGCGTGAACGTCGCCGTCCACTCGCGCGTCCCGACGAGAGCGGCGTTGCGAGCCCCGACGGCGGGACCGAAGCGGAGCGCCGTGCCGCACGCCGCGCGCACCGCCTCCGACGCCGAGGCCCACGCCACCGCCTCGCGGTAGGGGCGGTCGAGCCACCTCTCCGCCCAGCGGTGCCGCTCCTCGAGCGAGCCCGAGGAGGGGAAGTAGGTGAGTCCGCGGAAGGCGAAGCCCGAGGCGCCGACGACGAGGAGGCCGAAGAGCGAGGCGAGGACGAGCGCGACGGGACGCCGCGCCCCGCCGCCGGCGAGACCCGCCAGCCCCGCGGCGAGCGCGAGGCCCGAGAAGACGCCGAGGGCGAACCGGAACGACCCGAGGATGACCCCCCGGAACGCCATGACGACGACGCTGATCGACCGGTAGTTCGTGTCGGGCGGGAAGAGCCGGTCGGGAAGGACCACCGCGAGGACGCCGAAGAAGATCGCCGCGATCGCGTAGAGGACACCTCTCGTCATGACGTATCGCGATTCTCCCCCAGCCGTCCCCACACAGGGGGTCTGGTCTGCACTCTACACTCTGCGCACGGTGCGCAGAGTGTAGAGTGCAGACCAGACCCCGAGATCAGGGAAGGCGGCTCTTCAGGGTGCGGACGAGGGCCGAGGCCTCGGGGACGCGGAAGAGGAGGGCCAGGGCGCCGTAGGCCGCGGCGAAAACGCCGCAGACGAGCGCTCCGAGGAGGACCGGGCCGAAGCCTCCCGCGGCGACCTTTACGCCCCAGCCGGCTGCGGCCGCGCCGAGCGCGGCGCCCCAGACGCGGAGGGAGAACGACGCCGGGAGGCCCGTCTTCCCCACTCGCGCGTTCAGCGCGCGGCGGAGGAGGAGCATCTCCACCCAGCCGGCGAGCCCCGCGCCGCGCGTGAGGCCGGCGAGGC
>CAZNSS010000328.1:0-5055 GCA_964575465.1 uncultured Holophagales bacterium
CAGGGCGAACCGTGCGCCCCCCGTCCGGGCGAGGGCCCGTGCCACGTGGGGCGGCGCCTCGCGGGCCAGGAACTCCTCGGCCTCCGAGCTCCCGGGGGGCGCGGGCCCGGCGGGCACGAGGCTTCCGTGAATCCGGAAGAGCGGCCTTTCCCCCGGCGAGAAGACGAGGTCCGAGGCGCCCCGTTCCCGTGCGAGAGCCAGGAGAGGAGCGAGGACGGGAGGGGTCTTGCCCGGCCTCGGAGAAGACGGAGCGCGGCCCGGTCCCTCGGGCACCGGCAGGGCCGAGGGGAGCGCTCCCGGGTCGATGATCGAAGGGGGCGCCACGAGGACCTCCGGCGGGAGGGGGGCCGGCGTCGGCGTGCGCAGCGCCTCGCCGCCGGGGCCCTTGCCGGGACGGACGATCATCAGGGCGGGCGCGCCACCGACGATCGCGAAGTGGATCTCGACCGCCGGGAGCCCGGCCCCCGCCACGTACGGCAGGCGGCTGCGTTTCTGCGCGAGCGTCGCGGCCGGGACGCCCGGGACGAGCTCGTCGACGACGGCGCGGAAGAGCTCGTCGCTCACGATCTCCCGTCCCGCCACCGCTCTCGTCGTCCCGCGCGTGACGAAGATCTTCTCGCCGGCGACGAGGTAGAGCGCATCTCCGTCGGTCTGGAGGAAGTTCCGGACGAGGCCGGCGACCTTCGACGCCACGTTCCGCCTCCTCAGAACGAGACGCGCGCGATCCGCGCCTTGTTCACGAGGACGGTCCGGTCCCCGAGCCCGACGACGACCCAGCCGCCGGGAGCGTTGAAGATGTCCGACATCCGGTGGTCGGCCTGGTCCGGCCGGACGTGGAGGACTCCGGAGACGGTCCGGCCACAGTCGAGGTGGAACGTCACGATGTCGATCCCGGCGTCCGCCTCGCCCGGCGAGGGCGCGCCCGGAGCGTCGGCGGCCATCTCGACCGTCACGACGGAGCCCCGCCCGACGAGCGCGCTCCCGCCCCCCGGCAGCGCGACGGCGAAGAAGGCGCGGGGCCCGTCGAGCAGCCTCTCCACCGGGATCGGCTCGGGCGGCTCCCCCTCGGCGACGAGGCGGAGCGTCGCCTCGACCTGCGCTCCGTCGGCGAGACCGAGGACGATGGGGACGGGAATCGTCGCGATTCGGGCGGGGGCGTCGATCATCTCTCCTCCCGGCGCGTTCCGCACGGGCCGATCCGGGTCGCGGTGTTTGCGGCTACCATTGTAGGTTTACCCGTTTGCGCGCGCACCCCGGCCCAGCCGCTCACGGGAGGAGGTGTACCCGGATGTCGACCCAGCCCTCGAACGAACCGGCTGCCGGCGCCGCCGTCGTCGTGAACGACTTTTCCCTGCAGATCGCGACCGCGAACGGCTCCGGCTCGCAGACCGCGAACAACGTCCTCCTCCGATCGATCTTCAGGATGGGAGTCCCCGTCTCCGGGAAGAACCTCTTTCCGTCGAACATCCAGGGGCTCCCCACCTGGTTCACGATCCGCGCGAGCCGCCACGGCTACATCGGGAGGAAGCGCGAGCTCGACGTCCTCGTCCTGATGAACCCGGAGACCGCGGCGGAGGACGTCCTCGCCGCCGCGCCGGGGACCTCCGTCGTCTACGAGAGGAAGCTCGCCGTCGAGAAGGTCCGCGACGACCTTCGCCTCTTCCCGGTCCCGTTCGCCGAGCTCGCCGCGAAGCTCCCGCTGCCGGCCGAGCAGGCGAAGCTCCGGCGCCTCCTCGTGAACATGATCTACGTCGGCGTCCTCGCCGACCTGATGGGGATCGACCCGGACGAGATCGAGGCCTCCATCCGCAGGCAGCTCGGAGGCAAGGCGAAGGCGATCGAGCTGAACCTCGCGGCGATGCGCCTCGGCATGGAGCACGCCGCCGCGGGCTTCCCCACGAAGCTCCCCCACCGCGTCGAGCGGATGGACGCGGAGGCCGGCCGGCTGATCATCGACGGCAACGCGGCGTCGGCGCTCGGCTGCCTCTTCGGGGGCGCCACCGTCTGCACCTGGTACCCGATCACCCCCTCCTCCTCGCTCTGCGAGACGTTCATCGAGCTCTGCGCCGCGCACCGGGCCGACCCGGCCACCGGGAGGACCTCCGCCGCCATCGTCCAGGCCGAGGACGAGATCGCCTCGATCGGCATGGTCCTCGGGGCGGGCTGGGCGGGCGCGCGCGCCTTCACCGCGACCTCGGGCCCCGGCATCTCCCTCATGTCCGAGCTGATCGGCTACGGCTACTACACCGAGATCCCGGCGGTGATCTTCGACGTGCAGCGCGTCGGCCCTTCCACCGGGCTCCCCACCCGGACGATGCAGGGAGACGTCCTTCTCTGCCACACGAACTCCCACGGCGACGGGAAGCACCCCGTCCTCTTCCCCGCCACTCCCGGGGAGTGCTTCACGATGGCCCAGGAGGCCTTCGACCTCGCCGAGCGGCTCCAGACGCCGGTCTTCGTCCTCACCGACCTGGACCTCGGGATGAACAACTGGGTGGCCGACCCCTTCCCCTACCCGGAGAAGCCGTTCGACCGCGGGAAGGTCCTCGACGCGGACGGCGTCGAGCGGCTGAAGGAGACCTGGGGACGGTACCGGGACCTCGACGGCGACGGCATCCCGTGGCGGACGCTGCCGGGAACGCCCCACCCGAAGGCGGCGTACTTCACCCGCGGTTCCGGTCACACCGAGACGGCGGGCTACTCCGAGAAGCCGGGGGACTACGTCCGCAACGTGGAACGCCTCGCGAGGAAGCTCGAGACGGCGCGGGGGATCCTCCCGGGACCGGCGACGGAGGACCGCCCCGGCGCCACGGCGGGACTCCTCGCCTTCGGCACCTCGCACTACGGGACGATCGAGGGACGCGACCGCCTCGAGAGGGACCACGCCCTCCCGCTCGACTACCTCCGTCTCCGGGCGCTTCCGCTCTCCGACGAGACGATGGCGTGGATCGACCGCCACGAGATCGTCTACGTCGTCGAGCAGAACCGCGACGCCCAGCTCGCCGGGATCCTCCGCGACGAGATGCCCGCGCACGCCTCCCGCTTCGTCCCCGTCCTGCAGTACGACGGTCTTCCCCTCGACGCCACGACGGTCGTCGAGGCCGTCCTCTCCCACCGCGAGCGCGCCGGAGGTACCCGATGAGCGCCACGCTTCCCGCCGCCCCGAAGACCAACCACATCGGCCTCGCGAAGGCCGACTACGAAGGTGCGAAGTCGACCCTCTGCCTCGGCTGCGGGCACGACGTCATCACGAAGCAGGTCGTGACCGCGTTCTGGGAGATGGGGGTCGCGCCGCACCGGGTCGCCAAGTTCTCCGGCATCGGCTGCTCCTCGAAGACGCCGGCGTACTTCCTGAACCGGGCGTGGGGCGTCAACGCCGTCCACGGCCGGATGCCGTCCGTCGCGACCGGAGCCCTCCTCGCGAATTCGGAGCTGGTCGGGATCGGCGTCTCGGGCGACGGCGACAGCGCCTCGATCGGAATCGGGCAGTTCGTCCACCTCGTGCGGCGGAACATGCCGCTCGTCTACGTCGTCGAGAACAACGGCGTCTACGGCCTCACCAAGGGGCAGTTCTCGGCGACGGCCGACGTCGGCTCCACGCTGAAGGGGGGCGGGGCGAACGAGCTCGTCCCGATCGACATCTGCGGCCTCGCCATCGAGCTCGGCTGTGGCTTCGTCGCCCGCTCCTTCTCGGGCGACATGAAGCAGCTCCAGGCGATCCTCCAGGCGGCGATCGCCCACCGTGGGACGGCGGTGATCGACGTCATCTCCCCCTGCGTCACCTTCAACGACCACGAGGGGTCGACGAAGAGCTACAAGTACGCGAAGGACCACGAGGAGCCTCTCCACGAGATCGGCTTCGTGCCGTACTTCGACGACACGCTCGCCGAGATCCCCCCCGGGGAAGTGAAGGAAGTCCCCTTCCCGGACGGCAGCGTCGTCCGCTTCCACACCGTCGCGCGCGACTACGACCCGACCGACAAGGACCGGGTCCTCTCGACCCTCCACGAGAGCCGCCGGGCGAAGGAGTTCCTGACCGGGATCCTCTACCTCGAGCCGACGAAGCCGAGCTTCGCCGCGATCCTGAACACGGTCGACGAGCCGCTCACGACGCTCGGCGAGGACCGGCTCCGGCCGTCTCCCGAGGCGCTGGCCGCGATCCTCGAGGAGTACCGGTGACGCGGTCTCGCCCGCCGGGCCGATAATCGACGGATGAGCCGACGACTCACCCGCTTCCTCCCCAGCCTCGCCACGCTCGGCCTCGCGCTCCTCGCCACGGGCTGCGCCACGTCCGCCACGGTGGTCCCGGGCCGCACGCTCGCCCTCACCTCCGTCGAGTACCCGGACGGCGCCAGGGCCGTCGCCGTGCAGGCGGGCGAGGCGTCTCCGGCGGCGCGCTTCGCCGAGGCCTTCCTGAGGGAGCTCGAGCGGGGGAAGCAGTACCAGGTCGTCGACGCCCGGAACCGGGGCGTACGGTACGCCGACCTCGGGAAGAGCTCGGCGAAGACCGAGGCGCTCCACCGCGACGTCCCGGCCGACGCGTACCTTTCCGTCCGTCTTCTCGGCTGCTCGGCGGCGCCGACGACGGAGAGGGAGCGCCGCGGGAGCGGAACCTCCGCGATCGAGGTCACCGTCTACTTCTTCCGCGGGGAGTGCTCCCCGGAGGTGACGGCCTTCGACGCGACCGGGAAGACCGTCGCGACGCTGCAGCGGACCGGGCGCTGGGACAGCCCCCGTCAGGACCGCCCCGATACGGCCGCGATGCAGTCCCAGGCCCTCACGAGCGCGATCGACGACGCGGCCCGCCGGCTCGCGCGCGAGATCCGCCCGGCGCCGACCGGGACGAAGTAGGACGCGGGCCTGGGGGAACGGGGGGCGCGTCGCGCCCCCCCGTTCCCTCAGGCGTTCGCCGCGACCTCCGCCGCCACGCCGAGCGCGTCGGCGGCGATCGCCTCCTGCTCCATCGCGAAGACGTGGTGCGAGCCCGGTGCCGGGCTCGCCGAGGCCCGCCGCCCCGCGTAGTGAAGGGGCCGGCCCGCCGCCCCGGCGACCGCT
>CAZNSS010000329.1:0-5053 GCA_964575465.1 uncultured Holophagales bacterium
CCGAAGAAGAGCGAGACCTGCCCGATCTTCTTCCCCTGCGTCACCCAGGAGCCCTGCACGTGCGGGACGTTGTCGAGGAAGAGGCGCGAGAGGGCGAGCGTCCGGAGGTAGTCGTGCCCCGTCGAGACCTCGACCCTGCCGTCGAGCGCCGTGTTCTCCTCCTGGAAGGTCCACGGGATGAAGGCCGTGAACGACTCCTTCCCCTCCGCGAGCGACTCGTCCTGGATGCGCCGAACGACCTCGAGGTGGGCGATCCGCTCGGCGTACGTCTCGCCGACGCCGAACATCATGGTCGCCGTCGTCGGCATCCCGAGGCGGTGCGCCTCGCGGTGGACCTCGGCCCACTTCTCGGTCGGCGCCTTGGCGAGCGCCCAGATCCGCTTCCTCACGCCGTCCTCGAGGACCTCCGCCCCGCCCCCCGGGACCGACATGAGGCCGGCGTCGCGGAGGCGGACGAGCACCCGGGCGATCGGGGCCTTCTCCTTCTTGGCGAGGAAGAAGATCTCGGGCGCCGAGAAGGCGTGGCGGTGGATCCCCGGGTAGCGATCGCGGAGGAACGAGAGGAGACCCTCGTAGAACGAGAACGGGAGGTCGGCGTGAACGCCTCCCTGGAGGAGGACGCCGGTACCGCCGAGAGCGAGCGTCTCCTCGACCTTCGCGCCGATCTCCTCGAGGGGAAGGACGTAGGCCTCCTCGTCCCCCGCCTTCCGGTAGAACGCGCAGAAGCTGCAGCGGTAGATGCAGACGTTCGTGTAGTTGATGTTCCGGTCGACCTGGTACGTCGCGCGGTTGCCCGGGTGCATCCGCCTGCGCACCGCGGCCGCGGTGGCGCCGAGCTCGAGGAGCGGAGCCCCCTCGAAGAGGACGAGCGCCTCCTCGGCGGAGATGCGGCCGCCTGCGGCGGCACGGTCGAGGATCGCCGCCGCGCGGCGCGAGCCCCCGAGGCCGGGCGTCGGAGGGTTGGAGAGGAACGCCGTGGCGACGGAGGACATCAGGAGAACGACCTCGGGACGAGCGGCACCCCGGAGAACGGGGGGAGGTCGGGCGAGGGGATCAGCCCGTGCGCCGCCGCCCGGCGGTAGAACTCCGCGAGCCCGCGCTCGTCGTCCTCGTCGAGGTCGTGGTGGAGGTTCATCTCGAGGTACTCGGCGAGGGCCTTCCGGTCGAGGCCCGTCCGCGCCACGGAGGCTTCGATGATCTCGCCCATCCGGTGGCGCGCGTAGTCGCGCGACCAGAGGAACGGCTCCGGGACGACGTCGCGCCGGACGGCCCAGATCGCCGTGACGAGGGGGAGGCCGGTGAGCCGGTTCCACCCCTCGGCGAGGTCGAGGACGTGGTACCCCCTCGGGTCCGCCGTGAGGGCCGGGTCGCCGATGAGGAGCGCCGCGTCGGCCGTCGCGAGCATCCGCGGCAGCTCCGGCACGGCGCGGTGGTACTCCGGGGTCGCGCCGTAGAGGTCGGCGAGGAGGATGCGGACGATCGCCGCCGAGGAGCGCGAGCTCGTGTCGAGGGCGACGGTGCGGACCTCTCCGAACGGGACCCGGGAGAAGAGGAGGACGCTCCTCACCTTCTCGTAGGCCGCGATGCCGAGACCGCGGACGATGCGGACCCCCGGGATCCGCGCCGCCTCGATGGCGGGGATGATCCCGGCCTGGACCTCGCCGCGGGCGAGCCGGTCGGCGCAGGCGGACGGGACGTCGGTAATCGGCAGGAACCCCTCGACGGCCCCCTTGAGGAAGCCCCAGGTGAGGGGCCAGGCGTTCACGAAGTCGACGACGGAGACGGGAATCGCGGGCGTCATGGCCACGTCGATCTTACGATGCCCGTCCCGGCGCGGACTCCGGCGACAATCGGGCCGATGGATGCCGCTCCCCTCCTCGTCTCCGTCGTCCTGCCGTGCCTCGACGAGGCCGAGACGCTCGAGCGATGCGTGCGGCGCGCGGTCGATACCCTCGCCGCCTCGGGCCTCGCCGGCGAGGTGATCGTCGCCGACAACGGCTCCACGGACGGCTCGCAGGAGATCGCCGCGCGAGCCGGCGCGCGGGTCGTCCCCGTCCCCGAGCGGGGCTACGGCGCCGCGCTCCTCGGCGGAATCGCCGCCGCGCGGGGGAAGCACGTCGTCATGGGCGACGCGGACGACTCCTACGACTTCGGCGAGGTCCCCGCCTTCGTCGCGAAGCTCGAGGAGGGGAACGACCTCGTCATGGGGTCGCGCTTCCGCGGGCGGATCGAGCCCGGGGCGATGCCGCTGCTCCACCGCTGGCTCGGGAACCCCGTCCTGTCATTCCTCGGCCGCCTCTTCTTCAAGGTACCGACCTCGGACTTCCACTGCGGCATCCGGGCGTTCCGGAAGGAGGCGGTCGACCGGCTCGGCCTGAAGACGACCGGCATGGAGTTCGCGAGCGAGATGGTCGTCAAGGCCTCGCTCTTCGGCCTCCGGATCGGGGAGATCCCCGTGACGCTCCGCAGGGACGGGCGCTCCCGCCCGCCGCACCTCCGCACCTGGCGCGACGGCTGGAGGCACCTGCGGTTCCTCCTCATGTACTCCCCGCGGTGGCTCTACCTCTGGCCGGGGCTCCTCCTCGTCCTCGCCGGCGCGGGCCTCCTGGCGTGGCTCTACCCTCGTCCCCGGCACGTCGGCGCGGCGACTCTCGACGTCCACGCCATGCTCGGAGCGGCCGTCATGGTCCTCGTGGGGGTCGAGGCGCTCACGTTCGCCGTCTTCGCGAAGGTCTTCGCGGTGACGGAGGGGTTCCTGCCGCCCGACCCGCGCGTCTCGCGCCTCTCGCGCCTCCTGACGCTCGAGGCGGGGCTCGTCGCGAGCGTCCTCCTCCTCGCCGCCGGCGCCGGCCTCTGCGGTCTCGTCGTCCGCGACTGGGCCGCCTCCGTTTTCAACTACCTCGACTACTCCGTCTCGATGCGGAAGATGATCCCCGGCGCTCTCCTCCTCGTCCTCGGAGCGCACGGCCTCCTCGCGTCCTTCTTCCTGTCGATCCTCGGGCTAAAGAGACGCTGAGGGGATCGAGGAGGGAACGAAGAGCCGGGCACACCATCTCACCGTGCCTCTCGAGTCGCGGGCGGGAGGGATGTCCCACGGCCTCCAGCTGCGCGCGGCCGACCCGCTTCCGCGTTCATTGCGGCCGGGCGGGGCGCCCGCGCGAACTCCTCGCTTCGCTCGTCAAACAGCGCGCGGGCTTCAACCCCGCCCGGTCCTCGCGAACGCGAGCGGGTCCCCGTCCGTGCTCGAGTCGGCTCGCGGGACACCCCTCCCGTCCGCTCGGATCCGTGGTCGTTGTCAAGCGCCGACACGATACGGCGCGCGGCGCCCTCCGGGCGCGTCCCGATGTGCATGTCCTTCGCACGACGCTTGATTGACTTGGTGATCGCATGGCGTTGGAATCGAGGAGTCATGCCCGAGAAGAGCTATTTCAGGGTCATGCTTGGCCAGAAGAGCGTCTACGCACTCGATTGCATCGCAGGTGGTTTCATAGGGGCCGATTTCGGCATCGACGAGGACCTCAGCGGCAAGCTCCCCGAGGAATGGCGCGAGTTCAACAGGGTCTTCATTCCCGTCTATCGGAAGAGCCACCCCGACAAGACGAAGATCGGCGCCGGTCTCGCCTGCGGGGCCCTTTGGACGGTGTGCAAGGGAATCCGAAAGGGCGACGTCGTTCTCTGCCCTGATGGAACGGGTGCCTACCGCGTGGGCGAGGTCCTCGGCGACTACTACTTCGCCGGAGGGCAGCCCCTACCCCACCGACGGAAGATCGCGTGGAGGGACGTCCCCATCCTCCGTACGTCGATGAGCGTGGAGCTTCGGAACTCGACGGGCTCGGCGGGCACCGTGAGTGAGGTTTCCGGATATCGCGACGAGATCGAGCACCTTCTCGTCGGAGCCTCGGCACCGACCGCTCCGATCGTCTCTCACGACCCGGACATCGAAGACCCGGTGGCGTTCGCCATGGAGAAGCACCTCGAGGACTTCCTCGTCCGAAACTGGGCGAAGACGATTCTGGCCGCGGACTTCTCGATCTACGAGGAGGAGGGCGAGCCTGTCGGGCAGCAGTACGCCACCGATGCTGGTCCGATCGATGTACTCGCCGTCAGCAAGGACAAGAAGAGACTTCTCGTTGTCGAACTCAAGCGCGGGAGGGCGTCTGACGTCGTCGTCGGTCAGGTCCTTCGGTACATGGGCTTCGTCAAGGATCAGATCGCCGAGGCCGACCAGACGGTGGAGGGAGCGATCATCGCTCTCGAGGACGACCAGAAGCTCCGATGGGCGCTCATGGCCGTGCCGCAGATCTCGTTCTACCGGTACGAGGTGAGCTTCGAGCTCCTGAAGGCCTGAGTCCCGCTCTCCCCGGCACTGTTCAGACACGCCGGCCGCGGGAGGGGCGGGGCGTCCCGGAGCCGACCCCGAGCACGGCCGGGGACCCGATCGTCCGCGCGAGGACGGGGCGGGGGAGAAGCCCGCGCGCTGTCTGACGAAGCGAAGCGAGGAGTTCGCGCGGGCGCCCCGCCCCGCCGCAGCCCGGACGGAATCGGGTCGGCCGCGCGCAGAAGGAGGCGAAGGGGCGCCCCGTCCCGACCAAGGCCCCCCGCGGAATCGACGAGGGCCGCGAGGCGCTTCGTCTCCCCGTCTCGCGTGCTCTGGTGCTCTCGGTCTACCCCGCCGACATCGAGCTGAGGAACTCGAGGTTCGTCTTCGACTTCTCGAGCCTCTCGAGGAGGAGCTCCATCGCCTCGACCGTCGAGAGCGGCGTGAGGACCTTGCGGAGGATCCAGATCCGGTTGAGCTCGGCCTTCTCGATGAGGAGCTCTTCCTTCCGCGTCCCCGACTTGTTGATGTCGATGGACGGGAAGACGCGCCGGTCGACGAGCCGGCGGTCGAGGTGGATCTCCATGTTGCCGGTCCCCTTGAACTCCTCGAAGATGACGTCGTCCATCCGCGAGCCGGTGTCGATGAGGGCGGTCGCCATGATCGTCAGCGAGCCTCCCTCCTCGATGTTGCGCGCCGCGCCGAAGAAGCGCTTCGGCTTCTGGAGCGCGTTCG
>CAZNSS010000330.1:0-5041 GCA_964575465.1 uncultured Holophagales bacterium
GCGCGAGGGCCCCGTCGGCGGCGCGGCGCAGCCGCTCCGCCGCGTCCTCCCCTTCCGGCACCAGCGCCGCGACGCCGGCGCTCACCGTGAGCCGGCCCGCCGGGCTCCCTCCGACGGCGATCTCGAGCGCCGCGACGCGGGCCCGGACCTCCTCGCCGAGGGCGCGCGCCTCCTCCGGGCCGGCCGCAGGGACGAGGAGCGCGAACTCGGCCCCGCCGACCCGCGCCGCGAGGTCGCCCGCCTTCCGGAGCGACGACTCCGCGACGTTCGCGACCGTCTTCAGCGCCCGGTCTCCCTCGAGGCTCCCCTTCTGCTCGTTGAGGAGCGCGAGGTGGTCGACCGCGACGACGACGAGGGACAGGGGCGTCCCCGCCACCGCCGCCTTCGCGGCCTCCTCGTCGAGCGCCTGCTCGAAGTGGCGCCGGTTCGGGAGGCCGGTGAGCGGGTCGAGCGTCGAGAGCGACTCGAGCTTGCGGTTCGCCCGTTCGAGCTGGAGGTTCGCGCGGTGCAGGTCGCGGTTTTTCCGCGCCAGCTCCTCGCGCCGCCCCTCGGCCTCGCGGCGGAGCCCCTCGGCCTCGGCGCGCGCCCCTTCCGCCTCGACGAGCGCCGACTCGGCGCGCTCGCGCTCGGCGACGAGGCCGCGCGTCTTCTCCTCGACGACCGCCTTCAACTCGCGGTCGCGGGCGGTCAGCGTCCCGACGCGCGCACGGAAGGCGCCCCAGCCGGCGGCGAAGAGCGCCGCGGCGAGGAGCCCCCGGAACGCCCACGTCTCGTGGAAGCGGGGTGTCAGGACGAGCGGGAGAGAGGCTCCCGTCTCGTTCCAGATGCCGTCGGCGTTGCAGGCGATGACGCGGAAGACGTAGCTCCCCGCCGGGAGGTTCGTGTAGTACGCCGTCCGCCGCGTCCCGGCCTCGATCCAGTCGGGCTCGAACCCCTCGAGCCGGTACTTGAAGAGGACCCGGTCGGGGCCGAGGAAGCTCAGCGCCGTGTAGTCGACCTCGACCCGCCCGCGCCCGGCCGGGAGGTCGACCGTCCCCGCGGGGGCGTCGACGCGCCTCCCGTTGACGTCGACGCCCTCGACGAGGACCTTCGGCGGGACGGTGTTCACGGGGATCCGCTCCGGGTCGATGACCGCGAGCCCCTTGGCCGTCGCGAACCAGAGCCGCCCGTCTGCCGACCTCCAGGCGTTCGGCACGGAGCCGCCGCTGCACTGGCGGCTCGGCATCCCGTCGGCTGCGCCGAAGACCGTCGGCGGGGGCAGGCGCGCGGCCTTCCCGTCGAGGACCGCCTCGACGTCGGCGCGCCTCACGCGCGAGACGCCGGAGTTGCTCGAGAGCCAGAAGCTCCGCGCGCCGTCCTCGAGGACCTGGAAGACGCCGTCGTCGTGGAGCCCCTGGCGGCGGTTCACGCACGCGACCCGCCCGCCCCGGGCGCGGCAGAGGCCGCCGTCGGACGTGCCGACCCAGACCGTCCCGTCGGCGTCCTCGAGGAGCGAGAGGACCGTCGAGCCCGAGAGCCCCTCGTGCTCGCCGAGGTGCGAGAAGGTGCCGCCCGAAAGGAGCGTCAGCCCGGCGCCGTAGGTGCCGATCCAGAGCGCCCCGCTGCGGTCCTCGAGGAGCGCGGAGACCTGGTCGCTCGAGAGCCCCTCGCGCGTCGTGAAGGTCGAGAGCTTCCCCCCCGCGAAGCGCGTGAGGCCGCCTCCCGTGCCGATCCAGATCGTCCCGTCGCGCGCCTCGAGGATCGAGTTGACGGCGGGGCCGCCGAGGCCGTCGGCGGGGCGGTACGTCGCGATGCGGCTTCCGCGGAGGACGGAGAGGCCGCTCGTGGTGCCGACCCAGACCGAGCCGTCGCGCGCGGGGAGGACCGTCCTCACGAGGTCGGTCGCGAGGCCGTCCGCGGCGCGGAAGGCCGTCACCTTCCCGTCGCGCAGCCGGTTCAGCCCGCCGCCGTACGTCCCGACCCAGACGTTCCCCTCCGCGTCGCCGACGACGGTCTTGACGAAGGCGTGCGAGAGCCCGTCCCTCTTCGTGAGGCCGGTGAACTTCCCGTCGCGGAGGCGGTTCAGCCCTCCGCCGTGCGTGCCGACCCAGAGGCTTCCCTCGTGGTCCTCGCAGAGTGCGAGGACCTGCCCGCTCGAGAGCCCCTGCGCCTCGCCGTAAGCCTCGACGACCCCCTCGTGGACCCTCACGAGGCCGGGCCCGCCGACCCAGAGGTTGCCGTCGCGGTCGTCGAGGATCGCCGCGACGCGAAAGCCCGACGACGGCAGCGGGACGGGGACGAACCGGCTCCCCTCGCGCCGCGCGAGGCGTCCGTCGTAGGTGCCGACCCAGAGGGTCCCTGCGCGGTCCTGGTGGATCGCCGAGACCTGCTCTCCCGGGAGGCCGTCCGCGCGACCGAAGACCGTCACCTCGCCGCCGGCGAGGCGCGCGAGGCCGGCGTCTCCCGTGCCGATCCAGAGCGCGCCGTCGCGGTCCCTCGCGAGCGCCTGGATCCTCTCGCTCGGGAGCCCCTCCTTCCGGCCGAAGACGGTGACGGCCCCGCCGGCGATCCGGTTCAGGCCGTTCTCGGTGCCGATCCAGACGCTCCCGTCGGGGTCTGCGAGGATCGTCCAGACGACCTCGTCCGAGAGCCCCTGCTTCGCGCCGAACGTCGTCGCCTCCGCGCCTCGGATCCGGGTGACGCCCTTCTCGGCGCCGACCCAGAGGCTTCCGTCGGCGGCCTGAGCGACGGCGCGGACGCGGTTGTCCGTCAGCCCCCACGAGCGGTCGAAGCGGACGAAGCGCGCGCCGTCGAAACGGGCGAGCCCCGACATCGTCCCGATCCAGAGGTATCCCTCGCGCGACTCGAGGATCGCGTTCACCCGCTCCTGCGGCAATCCCTGCTCGGTCTGCCAGAGGTCCTGCCCGTGCTGGGTGACCGAGCGGCGCGGGTCGAGGGCGTGCGCGGACCGCGCCGCGGCCAGCACGGCGAGAAGTCCGGCGAGGAGGCGAGTGGGGTGTCGCATTTCCGGTCACCGGACATTAGCAGCGGGGCCGCGGCTCCCGGAAGCCGCGCGCCCTAGAATCGCGCCTCGATGCGAGGGGGGACGTTCCGGGCATCGCTCGCGGGACTCGTCGCGCTCGGCGCGACGGGCCTTGCCTCGCCGGCCGACCTCCGGTCCGAGCGTGGCCTCCCCCTCGTCCGGAACGTCCCGCCGGCCGAGCATGGCGGGCGCGCCCAGTCGTTCGCGATCGCGGAAGACCGGCGCGGTCTCCTCTACGTCGGGAACCTGAAGGGGGTCCTCGAATACGACGGATCGCGGTGGAGGCTCCTGACGCTGCCGAACGAGTCGGCCGCCCTCGCGGTCGCTCCCGGCGCCGACGGGCGGGTCTACGTCGGCGGATGGGACGAGCTCGGCGTCCTCTCGCCGAACGCGCGCGACGAGCTCGCCTACGTCTCCCTCGTCGACCGCCTCCCGAAGGGCCTCCGGCCGCTGGGGCAGGTGCGCGGCGTCCACGCGGTCGGCAGGAGCGTCTGCTTCCGCACGGAGTCGCGTCTCTTCCTCTGGGACGGGAGCGCGATGCGGGTCGTCCCGGCGCCCGCCGGCGGCGCGTTCGGGGGAAGCTTCGACGCCGGGGACGGCGAGGCCTGGGTGCAGACGGGCGACGGTCTCGCGCGCCTGGCGCCGACGGGCGTCGAGCCGCTCCCCGAGCCGTTCCGGTTCCGGGGCGAGCACGTCGAGGCCGTCGTCCCGATGGCGGACGGCACGCGCCTCGTCGTCGTGCGCGGGAAGGGGCTCTTCCTCCTCGAGGGCGGGGAGTCGCGTCCCGTCGGCGCCCCGCGAGGGCTCGACGAGAAGGAGGTCGAGGCGGGGGCGCTCCTCCCCGACGGCCGCGTCGCGCTCGCGACGCGGCGCGGCGGCGTCGTCGTCCTCGGGCCCGGCTTCGACGTGGACGAGTCGGCGGGAACCGCGCAGGGTCTCCCGGGCGACGATGCCCGCACGCTCCACGTCGCCCGGGACGGCGCGCTCTGGGTGGGCCTCGACGCGGGCCTGTCACGGGTCGAGCTCGCCTCCCCCGTCTCCGTCTACGACCGCCGGACCGGCCTCTCGGGAACGGTCCTCTCCGTCGCGCGGCACCGCGGCCGCGTCTTCGTCGCGAGCACGGCGGGGCTCTTCGAGCTCGGCACGGCCGCCCCCGCGGGCTCCGAAGGACGCCCCGGTGCGCGCTTCTCCCGAGTCGAGGGGGTCGGGCCCGGCTGCTTCGCCACCGCCTCCGCCGGCGAGGAGCTCCTCGTCGCCACGCGCCGCGGCCTCTTCGTCGTCGGCCCGGGGGGCGCCGCGAAGGTGCCGGGGACCGAGACGCTCGCGATCTACGCGGTCGTCCCGTCCCTCCGCTTCCCCGGCCGGTTCTGGCTCGGGCTCGCGGACGGGCTCGGGCTCGTCGGGCGCGAGCGGGGCTCGTGGCGCCTCGTGCGCGACGAGAAGGGAGTCGGCGGGCCGATCCGCTTCGTCGTCGAGGTGCCGGGCGGAGACGGGTCCGTCTGGCTCGGGAGCGTCTTCCGCGGCGTCCTCCGCGTCCGGTTCCCGGAGGGCGGCGGCTCACCGCAGGTCACGTCGGTCGGAGACGCCGACGAGGTCTCGATCTTCCCCGGCCGCGACGGCCTGCGCGCGGTCCTCGCGGGGCGCGGCGTCTGGCGCATCGACCCCTCGACCCCTTCTCTCGCGCCCGATCCGGCCTTCGCCGCCGTGGCGCGCGACGAGAACCTCTTCCACGCCGTCGAGGACGCCCTCGGCAACGTCTGGCTCAACACGGCCCCGCCGTCGTTCGTCCTCCGCACGGACGGGCTCCTCGGCGCCGAGCGCCGCGTCGTCGCCGACATCCCGGGACACGACTTCCAGGCGCTCATAGCGCTCGACGACGCCGTCTGGCTCGGCTCCGAGGACGGGCTCTTCCGCTACGAGGTCGCCGCGGCGCGCCCCCTCCAGCCGCTCCCCGCACCGCTCGTTCGGCGGGTCGTCGCCGGGCGCGGGACGCTCCTCTCCGGAGGCGCGGGGAGCGCC
>CAZNSS010000331.1:0-5026 GCA_964575465.1 uncultured Holophagales bacterium
ACGCGGACGGGCCTCGTCCTCGCCTACTCGACGGTGGCGATCCCGTTCTGCGTCTGGATGATGAAGGGCTACTTCGACACGATCCCGCGGGACCTCGAGGAAGCCGCCCTCATCGACGGCGCCTCCCCGGCGACGATCTTCTGGCGGATCGTCCTTCCGCTCGCCAAGCCGGCGGTCGCCGTCACCGCCCTCTTTTCCTTCATGACCGGCTGGAACGAGTTCATCCTCGCGGCCACGCTGATCGACAAGGAGAACATGTACACGGCCCCCGTCGGCCTCCGCTTCTTCGTCGGCGGCTTCTCCCAGCAGTGGGGCTTCTTCGCCGCCGGGGCCGTCGTCGTCTCCATTCCCGTCGTCGCCCTCTTCCTGTACCTCCAGAAGTACCTCGTCTCCGGCCTGACGGCCGGGAGCGTCAAGGGATGAATTCCCAAACGAAAGGGAGGCTCGAAATGAAAAAGTGGCTCCGTTCACCCGTTCTCGTGGCTGTCGCCCTCTGTCTCCTGGCCGGCTCCGCGCTGGCGCAGGAGGTCTCCTTCAAGGACCCGACCGGCGACGACAAGGGCCCCGGCAACTACGTCTACCCCACCGACAAGGTCTACAAGGCGGGTTCCTTCGACCTCACCGAGTTCAAGATGAAGGTCTCCGGCGACAAGGCCGACTTCTCCGTCTCGGTCGCCAGCAATCTCGAGGACCCGTGGGGCATGGGCGGCGGGTTCGCGACGCAGATGATCTTCATCTTCATCGACACCGACAACAAGGAAGGGAGCGGTTTCACGAAGAGCCTTCCCGGCCTGAACGTCGCCTTCGCCCCGGCCGACGCCTGGGACAAGTGCGTCATCCTCTCGCCGCAGCCGCAGGGCCGGGTCGTGAGCGAGACCGAGACGAAGGCCGGCTGGGCCAAGGCCGCCGTCGTCGTGCCGGTGAGGACCCGCGGCGCGGGCCGGACGATCAGCGGCTCGGTCGCGCTGAAGGACCTCGGCGCGGGCGACCCGGCCAAGTGGGGCTTCCAGGTCGTCATGCAGTCGAACGAGGGCTTCCCCGACAAGGCCGACCTCCTCACCCGCAAGGTGAACGAGTTCGAGGGGCAGCACCGCTTCGGCGGCGGCAACGACGGCGACTGCGACCCGCACGCCATGGACGTCCTCGCCGGGAAGGGGACCGGCGACAAGAGCGAGATCGAAGCGCAGTACAAGATGCTCGCCTACGAGTGCAACGCGGACGGGACGTCGAAGACGATGGCGACCCTGTCCATGATCCGCAAGTAGACGCGGAAGACACATCTCATACCGACATAGGGAGGAAGAATGAAGACGCGCACTCTCCGGACGATCGGGCTTGCGCTGCTCCTGGTCGCCGTAGCCGCCTCCGGCACGGCCTGGGCGCAGCAGGGCCCCTCCTTCACCCTCGGCGGGACCACCTACACGAAGTGGCTCTGGGGTAACCAGCGTGACCAGGGCGCCCTCTACGGCTTCAAGGACGCGCCCGGCGAGGGCTGGGGCGACAACGGCCAGGGGACCGAGATCGAGCTCCTCATCAAGGCGAAGCCCTCGAAGTACGTCGAGGTGCAGGCCCGCATCCACAGCCGCTTCTACCAGAACTTCTGGACGAACATGGGCGGCTGGTCCAATCCGTCGGGCGGCAACGACTGCTCCGGCTCGGGCACGTCGGTCGGCTGCGGCGAGTTCGACCCGCGGTCCAACCAGTACATCAAGCTCCGCGGCGTCGCGGTCACCCTCACGCCGGGCTACAGCTGGCTCGACTCCGCCACCATCGGCTCGAGCGACTGGGGGATGTTCGACCCGTACGTCGTCGGCCGGATCCGGTACATCGACCGCGACAACGTCCAGGGCCTCCTCTTCCAGGGCTCGGCGATCGGCAAGTCGCTCACGTGGGACGCCGCCCGGATCTCCCTGCCGCGCCTCTGGGCCGGCCCCAGCTACAACACGGGCAACTACCACGCGGCCGACGGGGCCTACGTGGGCCAGTTCAAGTACACCGGCGGCTCGACGTGGGACATCGGCGGCCTCGCCCAGTGGGTGAACGACATCGAGGTCGACCCGCAGGACATCAACTGGGACAACGGCAAGAACACGCGGGTGCGGTTCCGCAACACCGTCGTGGGCGGAAAGCTCGGCGTCCACCCGAGCGCCGCCGTCGACGCGAAGGCCGCGTTCTACTACTCGACCTACGAGTCGGCCACCGACCTGGCGCCCGCCAACTTCGGCATCAACGGCTACTCGCCGGTCCCGGCGGGCAAGCACGACGACTGGAGCGGGAAGCTCAACCTCGACTTCAGCGACCTCGGCGGCTCGGGCTTCGGGGTCAACGTCGAGGCCTTCCACATCGGCGCCGAGTACGTTTCGATGATGGCCGCCCGGCGTGAGTCGGACGTCCTCCTCACCGAGGGACACGACGGCACGTGGGCGCTGCCGGGACCGAACAACGCCGCGTACGGCGTCTTCGGGGGCAATCCGACGGTCATCGGGTACGGCGGCTGGGAGGGACCGGCCCAGCAGGTCGCGACCATCAACGTCGACAACCAGTTCACCGACTTCAACGAGCCGATGGCCGAGACCTCCATCGGCTGGGAAGGCATCACGGTCACTCCGACCTTCCAGAAGGGGGCGCTCGAGCTGGCTGCCGAGTACTCCTACATCACCTACGACACGAACTGGCAGGCCTGGGGCGACCCGAGCAAGTCGATCACCAACACGCCTTTCCCCGCCATGGATACCCAGACGGGCATGGGGAGCTACCGTTCGGCCTACGCCCCGTTCCAGGACAAGAAGACCCAGATCGGCCTCATCAAGGGGAAGTACGTCATCGAGGCCGGCAAGGGGATCGACCTCTTCGGCAAGATCAAGTTCATCGACGAGACGGACAAGCGCCTCAATGACGCCCGCTACCTTCCCTACCAGGCCGGGGACTGCGCCACGTCGGGGACGCTCGGCTGCAAGAACCAGAAGAACTACTACTCCACCGGCAACTCGACGGGCGACTACTTCGGCAACCCGGGCGTCATCACGGGAGCGAACGGCCAGCAGGGCTACCAGTGGAAGCCCTTCAGCGACGTATCCGACGACGACCGTGACCTGAGCTACATCATGGCGCAGATCGGCGCCGGCTATCAGTGGACGCGCGACGTCTACGGCTCGCTCGAGTACATCTACTACAACGCCGACCTGAAGGACGGCAACACCGCCTTCCAGGCCTACAACCTCATGGAAATGGCCTCGGGCAAGCACCAGAAGAACCAGCTCATCGCGAAGTTCCGCTACACGCTCGGCGGCCTCTCCGAGTGCGGCCTCGTCTACGAGTACAACTGGGGCACCTTCGACCCCGACTACGGCACCGGCTTCGTCGCCACGAAGGCGAGCGCCGACACCGCCAAGAACGTCCACGTCCCCGAGGGCTCCCTCGGGTTCGCCGGCCGCTACGGCAACTGGAACTCTCTCGAGACCCGCGACTTCAACCAGCAGCGCCTCAAGGCCTACCTGAAGATCCTCTTCTAGAAGCGCGCCCCGAAAGGGCGCCCGGAGGGCCCGGCGGCGAGAGCCGCCGGGCCCTTTCCCTTTTCCTCGGGGCCCCGATTGCGTCAAGATCCCCGCATGACGATCTCCCGCCCGTCCCGCAGCCGGCGCACGCTCGTCGTCACCGCCGCCGCCCTGGTCCTCCTCACCGCCGCCGCCTCCCCCGCTCTCGCGGCCGAGCCGAAGCTCTTCGTCCTCTCGGACCCCGAGAAGGACGACCACGGCGACGGGAACCTCACCTACCCCGTGAGGTCCCAGAACGACCTCGTCCGCGGGAGCCTCGACATCCTGTCCTTCTCGGCCTGGAATACCGCAGACGGGACCTACTTCGACGTTACCTTCGCGCGCGCGATCACGAAGACGGAGAGGCGGCCGATCGACGACGGCGGCACGATGATGACCGACATCGCCAAGCTCGGCTTCTACACGTTCAACGTCGACGTCTACATCGACACGGACGGCAAGCCGGGGTCGGGGAACGTCCGTATGCTCCCGGGCCGGAACGCCGAGGTCGACCCGGCGAACGGGTGGGAGAAGGCGGTCTGCCTGACGCCTCTCCCGGAGCAGGCCGAGACCCTCCTCCGGCGCACGTACGCCGAGGTGGAGCGGAACGAGGCCAAGGAGACCCAGGACGAGCGCCTTTCGCCGGAGCAGAAGAAGGAGATCAAGGCGGAGGTCAGCCGGCAGGTCGCCGAGTCGGTCTTCTTCCCGAGGGTCGTGGAAGTTCGAGGCCGCGTCGTCCGCTTCTTCGTCCCGATCACGTTCCTCGGCGGACCGGCGAAGGCGGAGTGGGGCTACGTCGTCGCCTCCTCCGGTGCCGACGTCACGGGTCGCTACGACCTCGTCAAGCTCGCCGGCCTGAAGCCGGACGCGCCGATGGACCCGCTCTTCATCATGAGGGCGGCGCCCGGGAGGACCGCGAACACCTTCGGCGGCGCCGACGACGACGACCCGACCCCGCCGGCGCTGGTCGACGTCATCGTCCCGCCCGGAGGCGAGACGCAGGAGAAGATCCTCGGGAGCGGCAACCTGAAGGTCCGCGTCCTCCCGAAGCTCCCGGCGGTCGTCCCGGCGAAGCTCGCTTCCCCCGCCGCGAAGTAGGCCGTTCCCTTCCTCGCGCCGCCCGCGACGCAGGCCGCGCGGACCGCTAGGCCCGGGCCAGGCGGCTCCTGCGTCTCCCGTAGAGGAAGTAGACGCCGAGGCCGACGACGAGCCAGATGACGAACCGCTCCCACGTCAGCGCAGGGAGCTTCGCCATCAGGGCGACGCACATCGCGATGCCGAGGAGGGGGACGGCGGGGACGAACGGCACCCGGAACTTCCGCGGCCGGTCGG
This sequence comes from uncultured Holophagales bacterium, assembly GCA_964575465.1. Classification (GTDB taxonomy): domain Bacteria; phylum Acidobacteriota; class Thermoanaerobaculia; order UBA5066; family UBA5066; genus UBA5066. The sequence continues at coordinate 4,866 of CAZNSS010000331.1, forward strand.
GCTCCCTGTAGCGAAGGATGAGGATCCCGATGCAGACGAGCGCGAACGCGAAGAGCGTCCCGATGTTCGTCAGCTGGACGATCTCGTCGATGTTCGCGATCGCGGAGAAGAACGCGACGAAGACGCCCGTCAGGATCGTCGTGACGTGCGGCGTCCGGTAC
>CAZNSS010000332.1:0-5017 GCA_964575465.1 uncultured Holophagales bacterium
AAGGCATCGGAAGATTGCTGGCCCGGTGCAGCCGGCCTTGGCTGACCGGCGGCGGCCGCGCGGACGAGGCCGAGGTCGGCGTCGGCCACGAGGAGCGTGTGCCCCGCCGCGCAGAGCTTCTCGAATGCCGTCACGAGGACGGCGACGTCGGCCGCGTGGAGGCCGGTCGTCGGCTCGTCGAGGACGACGAGCGCGGGGTTCGCGGCCCTGGCGAGCTCCGTAGCGAGCTTGACCCGCTGCGCCTCGCCCCCCGAGAGCGTCGTCGCGGGCTGGCCGAGCGGCAGGTAGCCGAGGCCGAGGCCGACGAGCGCGTCGAGGATGCGCGCGAGCCTGCGGTGGGTGCGGAAGAGGGACGCCGCCTCCTCGACGCTCCCTTCGAGGACGTCGGCGATCGAGAGCCCGTCGAGCCGCACCTCGAGGACGTCGGGGTGGAAGCGCCGTCCGGCGCAGGCGTCGCAGACGAGGTCGACCGAGCCGAGGTAGCGCATCCCGACCTCGTGGACACCGGCCCCCTCGCACGACTCGCAACGGCCGCCGGCCGTGTTGAAGGAAAAGTGCCCCTTGCCGAAGCCCCTCGCCTTCGCCTGCGGAGTCGCGGCGAAGAGGTCGCGGAAGAGGTCGAAGGCGCCCGTGTAGGTTGCGGGGTTCGAGCGGGGGGTGCGCCCGATCGGGTCGGCGTCCACGACGACGACCCGCGGGAAGGCGGCGTCTCCCCGCAGCCTCTCGACGGCGGCCAGGAGGAGCGAGCTCTTTCCCGCGCCGGCGACTCCCGTGACGAGGTTGAGCGCCCCGGGGAGGAGGAGGAGACTCGCGTCGACGACGTTGTTCCGCGAGAGTCCTGCGAGGAGCACGGATTCGCGGCCGGGGGCCGCACCCACGGCCTTCCTGGGCGGCCTGGTGGCGGAGCCTCCGCTCTCCTCGAGAAGCCACCGTCGGGTGGGGGTGTCGGGACCGTCCGGGCCGAGAAGGTCGTCGGGCGGGCCGGCGAAGAGGAGGCGGCCTCCCGCTGCGCCGGGGCCGGGGCCGAGGTCGACGAGCCAGTCGGCGGCCCTCGCGAGCTGCGGGTCGTGGTCGACGACGACGACGGTCTGGCCGCGGTCGCGCATGTCGCAAAGGACGCGGAGGAGCCGCGCGACGTCGCGCGGATGGAGGCCGGCGCTCGGCTCGTCGAGGACGACGAGGAGGCCGCGCAGCTCGCCGAGCGAGAGGGTCAGGAGGCGGAGGCGCCGCGCCTCGGCGGTCGAGAGCGTCGGGGCGCCCCGGTCGAAGGCGAGGTCGCCGAGGCCGAGGTCGTCCATCAGGGCGCACCGGGCGAGGAGCTCCTCGCGGATCGGGCCGAGGACCTTGCCCGGGTCGGCGATGCCGGCGAAGAGACGGTGGAGCTCTCGCGCGCCGAGCGCGGCGAGCTCGGTGATGGAGCGCCCTCGCCAGCGGACCGACCGAGCCTCGGGGGCGAGTCGCGAGCCGCCGCAGTCGCGGCAGGGGCTCGACCTCACGAAGCGGAGGATCGAGTCGTTCCGCTTCCCCCGGAGGATCTCCTCCATGACCGGGAGGAGGCCGCGGTAGTGGCCCTCCTCGCGCGGGCGGGCCGTGATGCCCTGCCACTTCAGCCGGTTCTCGAGCGGGTGCTTCCCGAACGGCACGAGGAGCCGGTCGGAGCCGTTGAGGACGACGCCGCGCGCCTCGTCGGAGAGCTCGCGCCACGGGACGTCGACCGAGCCGCCGTGGGCGTGGAGCACCTCGTCGAGGACGGCGAGCGTCACCTGCGAGTACATCAGGTAGCCGTTCGGCGTCGAGACGCGGAGGGCTCCCTCGCGGATCGTCTTCGCCGCGTCGGCCACGAGGAGCTCCGGGTCGAGCCGGTCCTCGACGCCGAGGCCCCGGCACCCGGGGCACGCCCCCTCGCCGTTCCAGCCAAAGAGGCCGCGCGAGAGCCTCAACCCTTCCGGCGCCTCGCCGAGCCGTGCGTAGAGGAGGCGCAGGAGGTCCCAGACCTCCGTCATCGTGCCGACCGTGGACCTGGGGTTCGAGAGGGTCGTCACCTGGGAAACGGCGACGGCCGGGCCGAGCCCCTCGATCGCGAGGATCGCGGGCCGCCGGAACCCCCCGGCGAACTGGCGGGCGTACGACGGGACGAGCTCGAGGAAGCGGCGCTGCCCCTCGCGCAGGAGCGTGTCGAACGCGAGCGACGACTTGCCCGAGCCCGAGACGCCGGTGACGACCGTGAGCCGCCCGCGCGGGATCTCGAGGTCGAAGCCCGCGAGGTTGTGCTCGCGCGCCCCGCGGAGGGTGATGGTGGGCACGTGTCGAACGGCGGGCATCGAATTGCCAACATAGCAGAGGGCCGGAGGCGGAACCGGCGAGAATGGGCGTCACCTCCGATGAGCGACCTCCCCTCTCGCCTCGCCTCCGCTCTCCGCCTCGAGCTCCACCCGGAGGGAGGGCGCTACCGGCAGCTCCACCGCTCCGGGACGACCGTCGAGGTCCCCGGCCGCGGCGTTCGGCGCTCCGCGCTGACGGCGATCCTCTTTCTCCTCGCGCGAAACGAGGTGAGCCGCTGGCACCGCGTCCTCTCCGACGAGGTGTGGCACTTCCACGAGGGCGGCGGCCTCGAGCTCCTCGTCGTCGACGCCGGGCTGTCGGCCCTGACGAGCTACCGTCTCGGCCGCGCGAGCGAGGGGTGCGAACCGCTCGTCGTCGTCGCGGCCGGAGCGTGGCAGGCGGCGCGGCCGCTCGGGGACTTCGCGCTCGTCTCGTGCACCGTCGGCCCCGGCTTCGAGTTCGAGGACTTCGCCCTCCTCGTCGATCTTCCCGTCGACGCCGCGCGCTTCCGCCAGCGATTCCCCGACCTCGCGGATCTCCTGTGACCTGGACGCGCGTCGTACCCGCGGCGCGAGTCGCCCTCGGCCTCCTCTTCACGACGACGGGGCTCGGCGGCTTCCTCGGCCTTTTCCCGCTGGCGTCGCCGCACGCCTTCCAGGCGATCCTCATCGAGAGCGGCTGGATGAAGGTCGAGAAGGCGATCGAGCTCGGTGCCGGCCTCCTCCTCCTCTCGAACCGCTTCGTCCCGCTCGCCCTCGCGCTCCTCGCGCCGGTCGTCGTTTCGATCACCCTCTACCACCTCCTCCTCGACCCGGCGTTCCTCGGCGTCGTGCCGGTCGTCGCCGGACTGGAGGGGCTCCTGCTGTGGGCCCACCGCAGGAGCTTCCGCGGGGTGCTGGAGCGGGACGCGCGACCGGGGGCGTGACGCGCGCCGATCGCCAGCGTCCCTCCTTCTCAGCGCCGGTTCTCGAGCGCCTGGGGCCAGCCGAGGACGAGCGTGAGGAGGCTGCCGGCCCTCTGCACGGCCTGGGGTGCGACGAGGAAGCGCTTCCCGTCGGCCGCCAGGGAGAAGGTCTGCCCGCCCGGCGTCGGGGGGACGAGGCGGAAGAGCGGCGTGACCTTGCCGACGCGAAAGGTGTCTCCCTCGGCCGAGACCTCGGCCGACGCGAGCTGGCCGTCCATCTGGATCCAGACGATCTCGCGGCCGTCCGCGCGCCACTGCGGGTAGACCCCGCTGTGCGGCGAGACCTGCCAGCGGCGTCCCGGCCCGGGGAACGGCGTCACGAAGACCTCGAAGTCTCCCGACTCGCGCGAGCTGTACGCGACCCATTTCCCGTCGGGCGAGAAGGTGGCCGTTCCCTCCGAGAACTCCGTCGCCCGGAACGGGCGCGGCTCCGCCTTCGGCTCGAGCGGGAGGACGAGGATGTCGGACCCGGAGGTGTCCGTCGTCGTCCGGCTGAGGAGGAGGCTCCTGCCGTCCGGCGAGACGGACGTCGGCTGCGAGGCGGACTCCCCCGAGTAGACGAGCTCCAGCTCCCCGGCGCCCTCGACGGCCTTCCTGTAGATGGCCGAGGTCCCCTTCGAGTTGGAGGCGAAGTAGACGGTCCTGCTGTCCGGCGCCCAGGTCGGGAGGACGTCCTCGGCCGGGTCGAACGTGAACCGCGTCCGGAGGCCCCTCGCGACGTCGTAGATCCAGAGGTCGTGCGTCCCGATGCTCTGGTCGTTGACCTGCGCGGCCACGAGCTTCCCGTCGGGGGAGAGCTGCGCGACGCGCTGGACGGCCGGCTCTCCGAGCGTCTCGAGCGTCTTCCCTTCGCGGTCCCTCCACTCGAGCGCGGTCGCCACTTCGGCCTTCCCGGTCAGGTAGGCCAGGACGCCGTTCGGCGAGACCGAGAAGACCGCCAGCGCCGCGCCGCCGACGACGAGGAGGTCCTCCGCGACGGGGACGGGCTCCGCGGAGAGCGCTCCCTTCGCCGCGTCGAAGGGCTGGGCCACGAGGACCCTCTCCCGAACGAAGAGGAGCTGCCCCGAGCCGTACTCGGCCTGGGTCGTGGAGCGGAGGATCTCGCGGCTCTCCCCGCCGTCGAGCGAGCCGAGGAGGACCGCGCCGCGATCGGGGGCGACGCCCCGGCCGAAGAAGAGGAATCGGTGTCCGTCGGGCAGGAACCGCGGGTGGCGGTGCGAGTTGTGGTTCTTCGGGTCGACCTTCGTGACCGCCCGGGAGGTCCCTCCCGCCGCCGGCACGCGATGGAGGGGGCCGGCGCTGTCGGGCGCGAAGACGATCGTCCCTTCCGGGCTCCAGGTCCCGCCCTTCCCGTTCGGGGCCGGGCAGAGCGTCACCGGAGGTCCGCCCGTCACGTCGATCTTCCGGAGGACGCGGTCCGACCGGACGAAGAAGCCGAGCCAGCGGGAGTCGGGGGACCAGAACGGGTACCCGGCACCCTCGGTGCCGGAGAGGGGGTGGGCCGTCGCGGCGTCGAGGTTCCGGACGAAGAGGCGGATCTTGCCGTCGGCGTCCTGCGCCGAGAACGCGACGCGCCGCCCGTCGGGCGAGACGGCGACGGGGCCGGGGCTCTCGGGATTCAGGCTGAACGTGGCTCCCTCCGGCGCGGGGAGCGAGGCCATGACGAGCGGGGCGGCGGAGGGGTGGCGGGCGAGGAACGCGCCGGCAACCCCGGCCGCGAGGCCGAGGGCG
>CAZNSS010000333.1:0-5006 GCA_964575465.1 uncultured Holophagales bacterium
GGGGGAGGAGATCTTCACCGACAAGTACGGGCGGGTGAAGGTGCAGTTCCACTGGGACCGCAAGGGAAAGAACGACGAGGACAGCTCCTGCTGGGTGCGGGTGGGGCAGGTCGCGGCGGGACGCCGGTGGGGGACCTCGTTCTGGCCGCGGATCGGGCAGGAGGTGATCGTCGACTTCCTCGAGGGGGACCCGGACCAGCCGATCGTCGTGGGGACGGTCTACAACGCGGACCAGATGCCGCCGTACCTCGGGCAGGGGCCCGACCCGAAGCACAAGAACGACAACAAGCTCTCGGGCTTCAAGTCGAACACCACGATGGGGGGCCAGGGATTCAACGAGTGGCGCTTCGACGACACGAAGGACAAGCAGCAGGTCTTCTTCCACGCCGAGAAGGACGCCGACGTCCGCGTGAAGAACGACCGGCGCGAGAACGTCCTCCACGACCGGCACCTGACGGTGGGGCAGGAAAGGGACGGAAAGAAGGAAGGCGACTTCAAGGAGCTCGTCGTCCGCGACCACCACACGAAGGTGAGGCGGCACGAGGAGCGGCAGGTCGGCGGGAACCTGAGGGTCCTCGTCGGGGGCGACGAGGGAGACGGCAAGCTCGACGTGATCGTCAAGGACGAGCGGAAGACGCTCGTCGAGAAGGACGAGCACCACCACGTGAAGGGGTCTCGCCTCCAGGCGGTCGACGGCGACGAGAGCGTGTCGGTGAAGGGCAGCCAGAAGGCGCGCGTCGGGGGGGACGAGAGCCGGGCCGTCGACGGGGCGCGGAAGGAGAAGGTCGGCGGCAAGGTGAGCCTCACCGTCGGGGACTCCTCGAACGCGAAGGTCGGGAAGAACCACGCCGTCGAGGCCGCACAGGAGATCCACCTGAAGGCCGGGACGAAGCTGGTTCTCGAGGCGGGTTCGTCCATCACGATGAAGGGCCCCGGGGGCTTCGTGAAGGTCGACGCTCAGGGAGTCACCATCGTGGGCACGCTCGTGAAGATCAACAGCGGCGGCTCCCCCGATTCCGGCTGCGGCGTGAACGCCGAAGAGCCCGCCGCTCCGGACGCGCCGAAGGACGCGGAGGAGGCGAAGCCGGCCGTGCCGGACACCGCCGACGACGCGAAGACCGGGCAGAAGTCGTGCTGAGGGGGTGACGCGTGCCGATGCAGGGCCGCCTCGGAGACAAGTCGCAGGTCCCGGCGGACGCCCACGGCTGCCCGGCGTGCCCGCACCCCGCGATCGGTCCCGCGATCACCGGGGCGCTGACGGTCCTCGTCAACGACCTGCCGGCGCTGCGCGTCAGCGACACGGGGATTCACGCGGCCTGCTGCGGCCCCAACACCTGGGTCGCGACGAAGGGGAGTCCGACCGTCCTCATCGGGTATCTCCAGGCACACCGCCTCGGCGACGACGATCAGCACTGCGGCGGGATGGGGTTCCTCATCGAAGGAAGCCCGAACGTGCTGGTCGGGGACAGCGCCTCCGGCGCCGGCGGGTCGACGGGGGCGTCGATGCGCGCCGCGAAGCGGGAGGGGGCCCCGTTCGTCGCGACCGACTGCGACGGGCAGGGGGACTGAGCGGATGAGCGAGGCCCGCCTTCGCCTCCTCGCCTCGGAGGGGACGCTGTGGGCCGTTCTCGACGCCTGCGACGCCCCCGACGTGCCCGCGAGGGTCGGGCTCCGCGGGCCGGACAAAGGGGACTGCCTCTGGAAGGGGAGGACGCGGGAGAGGTACTGGGCCGTGGCGCCGTGGCTCGTGAACGTCGACCTCGCCCTCTTCGACTGGATTCGCGCCACGCTGTGGGAGCAGCCCTGGGGCCTCTTCGCCGAGGCGAAGTCGACGCTCGACGCCCTCCGCGGCCACTTCCGGCGGATCCACGTCGTGGAGGACCCGGCCGGGAAGCGGATGGTCTTCCGCTTCTACGACCCGCGCGTCCTCCGGACGCACCTGGAGACGGCGACGGCCGCGGAACGGGCGGAGTTCTTCGGCCCGGTGACGGCGTACTGGGGGGTCTACGGAGAGCCCGGTGCCCGTTCCGCGACGCCGTTCCGGAAGGAGGACCGCGCTTGAGGCAGGTCCGTCCCGAGCAGATGGAGGCCTTCCGCGAGGAGCGCCGCGAGGCGCTCGCCGGGCGCCTCGCGGCGCGCGCCGCCCGGCTCTGGCCGGAGAAGGTCGCGGAGCGGAGGGACGACGAGGTCCGGGCGGAGGCGCTCCGGATCGCGGCTTCGGCACGCTCCTGGGGCCTGACGTCCGAGCGGGACGTGACGATCTACTACGACCTGTCGCTGGAGCTCGGACCGGGCTTCGAGAGGGGAGAGGACGGGACGTGGGCGCGCGAGATCCTGGAGGACCGGGCGCGGGGGCCGCACGAGAGGATCGTGGCCGTCCGCGACGCGTACTTCTGGGCGGAGGTCGAGGACCCCTTCGCGGAGGACGGGGCGGGAAGCCGCCCGGCGGACCGTGGCCGCTGACGCGAAGGCGAAGCCCCCGAGCCGGATCGGGCAGCTCGCGAAGCGGGAGAACGACCTCCGGGAGCTCGAGAACAAGATCGGCGCGACCCCGGCGGCCGGCGCCGGGCCGGAGCTCGCGGGACGGCGGGACGCGCTTCTCGGACGGATCGACGAGGCCCAGCAGCGTGTCGGCAAGGAGCTGGCGGCGCGTCGCGAGCTCTCGCAGATGAACGAGCGGGGGCAGCGGCTCGTCGACGAGTACAGGAACGAGGGAACGAGCGCGCGCCGGAAGGCGGAGCTGAAGGACAGGATCGCGCAGGCGCGCGCGGAGCGCGACGCGAAGAAGAAGGAGCTCGAAGCCGAGTACGGGAAGGAGGACGTGCCGAAGGGCTCTCCGGACGCCGAGGACCCGTGCGTCCCGTGCCTCGAGAAGGACGCCGAGGCGCTCGAGGAGGACACGAAGAAGGCGACGGAAGAGAAGCTCGCGCTGGCGCGGGGCCTCTGCGACGCGAAGGGATCGGCCGACGCGGCGGACAAGGAGCTCGTGGCCCAGGAGCTCGCGAAGATGCCGAAGGAGGACCTCGAGCGGATGAAGGCGAACGGCACGCGTGTCGCCGTCTGCCGGGGCGCCGTGACCGACTACAAGCCGGGTCTCGCCGAGTCCAAGCCGCGCGGCTGGCCGGACGGGACGAACTGGAGCAGCGTGCCGGGCTGCTACGACGACGAGGGCAACGAGGTGATCGTCGCGACGCGCGGACACGGGACGGAGGCCGGGCCGCACGTCCCGGCGTCCGGCGACGGCCACGGCTCGGCGAACCTCCCGATCCACGAGGCCTACCACGGCCTCGACTACCGGAACGGGAAGCCCTCCTCCGGGGCGGAGTTCACCGACGTCCGCAACTCCGCCCCGGGCGAGCTCTCGGACTACATGTCGCAGTCGGGGCAGGCGGGCGAGGAGGAGAGCTTCGCCGAGAGCGCGGCCCGGCGTTACGGCCCCCCCGCGGGTGCCGGGCTGAACCAGCCGACCATGAACGGCTACTGGAAGACGAACCCGCTCGGCCGGCAGGCCGGAGGAGGCGCCCCGTGACGGAATCCTGGGAGCGGCCGCCGGCGCCGGCGCGCCGCGGCAGCATCGGTTCGGCGCACCTCGACGCAGAGGGAGCGATCGTCCTCGACCTCCGGGCGACGAGCGGACGGGGGCTCGTCGGCGACGCCCGTCTCGTCTACCCGAGGACGCACCCGCAGTACCAGGAAATCCTCGAGCACCTCGGGGGACTCGTGCCCGGCCAGTTCAAGCCCGTGCCTCCGTGGCCGGACCGGCGCTGAGGGAATGGAGATGAAGTCGCGAGTCAGCCCCTTTCGTGCCGGTGGCGGCCTCCTGACGCCGGATGGGTCGACGGGACGCCCTGGCCGGAGCGCTGTCGGCCTCGGCCCCGCCGGCGAGGAGGCGGGCCGCCCAGCGCCCGACCAGGCGTCCTGGCCGTCCCTTGGGCTTTCCGGAGTCGAACGGACCGGGTTCGACGGCTGGATGAAGTCGAGGCTCGCCCGCGAAGCGGCGCAGGCGGCTGCGGCCTCGATCCGCGCGAGCCGGCAGTTCGACGAGTGGGGCTTCTCGGACTGGTGGTCGCAGCACCGGAACGACGCGGAAGCGATCGGGAAAGAGACGTGCCTGCGCTTCTTCCGGCACCCGTTCAACGGTGCGCTCGTCGAGCGGACGGCCCGCCGGGAGATCTCCGGCTCGGGCGAGACCGGAGCCTGGGTGGAAGAGCCGATGGTCGTCCGGGGCTACGCCGAGGCGGGCGAGCTGACGGGCTTCGAAAGGACCGGCGAGGTCCCGCCGACCGAGGTCCCCGTCGTGAACGCCGTACCGCGCCTCGCCCACCGCGTCGAAGAGCTCCTGCGGCAGGGGACCCTTCTCGCGACTGCCCCGGAGATGCTCGCCCAGGTCTGGTTCGTCGTCACGATGCGCGACGTCGTCCTCTCGAGGAACGAACCGCCGCGGTGGAGCGCGGTCGCGAGGCGGGAGATGGACCGGCGGTACCCCGCCCTCTTCCAGAAGGTCGTCTGGATGGCCGGCGGGATGGAAGGCGCGTCCTAGGCGCGCTCCCTCAGCCCCAGAGCCCGGCGAGCGGCGCGTGCGGCTCGGCGATCGACTGGAAGATCGCGAGGCGCACGGTGTCGGTCCCCTTCATCGTGACGATCGGCATCAGCCCCTTCGCCGCCACGGCCTCGGCCGCGCGGACGGTGAAGAGGATCTCGGCGCAGGGCACCGCGTGCTTCTCGCCGTCTTCCTCGACGAGCGCGAACGGGAGGCCGGAGATCTCCTGGGCCGAGCCGGGGCGGAGGCTCCAGCCGTCCTCGTGGAACGCCTCGCCGAGGAGGAGCGCCGTCGCGAGGGCGGGGCTCCCCCAGAGGTACTCCTCGTGCCCCGGCGGCGAGGAGAGCTCCTCGAAGTCGAACGCCTCGACGCCGTTCGTCTCCTTTCCGTAAGGAAGCCGGAGGAGGAGCCGCGGGAGGGCGAGGCCGACGTGGCGCGCCTCGGGGAGGCGCGCGAGGGCGGCCCA
>CAZNSS010000334.1:0-4990 GCA_964575465.1 uncultured Holophagales bacterium
CCGCTCCGCGCTCCGCCAGGCGCCGAAGGTGATCCTCGTCGGCGAGATGCGCGACGCCGAGACGATCGAGATCGCCCTCGAGGCGTCGGAGACGGGGCATCTCGTCCTCTCGACGCTTCACACCACGGACGCGGCCAAGACGGTCGACCGGATCATCGGGGTCTTCCCGAAGAGCGAGGAGCAGGTCGTGCGGACGCGCCTCGCGAGCTCCTTCCAGTTCATCGCCTCGCAGCGCCTCCTGCCGCGGGCCGACGGGACGGGGCGGGTCGCCGCGATCGAGGTCCTCCGCTCGAACTCGCGGACGCGGGAGTACATCGAGAAGGCGACCTCGGCCGACGAGGGGAAGTCGCTTCTCGACGCGATGCGCGACGGCGGGGTCGACGGGATGCAGACCTTCGACCAGGTCATCGAGCAGCTCGTGAGGCGGCGGACCGTCACGCTCGACGTCGGCCTCTCCTACGCGACGAACCCGGGGAACCTCAGGATCGAGCTCGCGGACTTCCAGGGGTAGGCGGGAAACGGCAGCGCCCGCGACCCTTCCGGGGCACGCGGGCGCTCGTCTCCGGGAAGGGTCGGGGGTTACTTCGCCGGGGCGTCCTGGCGGATCAGCTCGAGCTCGAGCTGGATCGTCACCTCGTCGGCGACGACGACACCGCCGCCGTCGAGGCTCTTGCTCCAGCTCACGCCGAAGTCCTTGCGGTTGATCTTCCCGGTGGCCGTCGCGCCGACGACGGTCTTCCCCCAGGGGCTCTTCACCGCTTCCGTGTACTCGACGTCGAGAACGACCGGCTTCGTCACGCCCCGGAGGGTGAGGTTCCCGGTGACCTTCGCCTTCGTCGCGGAGACCTTCTCGACCTTCGTCGAGGCGAACGTCATCTGGGGGAACTTCGCGGCGTCGAAGAAGTCGGCGGAGCGGAGGTGCTCGTCGCGCTTCGGCTCGCGCGTGTTGACGGAGCCGATCTCGATCGACGCGGAGATCTTCGCCGTGCCGGGGTCGGCCGGGCTCCCCTCGACGCTCGCGGTGAACTTGTCGAAGGACCCCTTCACGTTCGAGACCATCATGTGGCGGACGGCGAAGCCGACGGTCGAGTGGGAGGCGTCGACGCTCCACGTCTCGGCCAGGGCGGGGACGGTCGCGGCGCCGAGTACGGCGGCGAGGGCGAGGGTCAGCAGGCTCTTCTTCATCGGTTCCTCCTGGGTTCCTGTTCGGGGCGGGCCCCGGTTCGTTGCGGTCGTCTCGATCCGGGTCCGGTCGGTCCGGTCGAATCGACCTGCCTTACGCAACCTGCGGGCCAGCCCCTTGGGCCCTTGGGAGGGGTCTTCTCGATCGGATCGGGAAGCAGGCCTCTCGAAACGATAGGTTCGATCAGAAGACGTTGCCGAACCCGAACGTCACCTTGTAACCGGGGTCGCCCGGCCGCCGGCGAAGGGGCAGGGCTCCGTCGAGCCGCAGGAGGCCGAGGGGCGTGATGACGCGGACCCCGAGGCCGACCGACGTCGCGAGGTCCGTCCCGAAGTCGTCGGAGGAGGCCCAGACCTGCCCCGCGTCGAAGAACGCGACGCCGAGGAGGTACGGGCGGAGGGGGACGCGCAGCTCCTCGTTGACGACGAGGAGCGTCGAGCCGCCGGTGGCGAAGAACGTCCCGCCCAGGTCCTCGCGGGGGCCGAGGCTCTCCGTCGGGTAGCCCCGGACCGAGTACGACCCTCCGGCGTAGAAGCGGACGTCGGGGATGAGCTCCTGCCCCTCGTGGGCGCTCGCGAGGCCGACGCGCAACGACTGCGCCCAGACGACCCGGCCCGTGCCGAGCGCGAGGAGCGGGCGGTAGAGACCGGCCTGCGCGTAGGCGCGGGTGTAGGAGAAGCTCGACCCGAGCCAGCCGCCGCTCGCCTCGACGTCGACGCTGGCGAAGAGGCCTCGCGTCCCGAGAATCGGGTCTTCCCGGTCGTCCCAGACGAGCCCGAGGCCGACGTACGGGTACTCGACCCTCACGTCGAGGGGGAAGTAGGGGTCGTCCTCGAAGACGCGCGACGTCTTGTACCTGCCGTAGAGTCGCGCGGAGAGCGCGCGAGAGAGGGTACGCGATAGCTGGAGGGAGGCCTCGGCCGTGTCCGTCCGCCGGTCGCCGAAGAGGCCGGGCCGAAAGCTCCGTCGGTCCTCGTACCACCCCTCCAGACCGAAGCCGAGGAGGGACTCGGGAAGCCCCCCGAAGAGCCGGAGCGCGCGGTCGTCGGGGTCGTAGAGCCCGCGCAGGCCGATCGTGAGGCCGCGGCCCAGCAGGTTCCGGTCGACGACGTCGAGGACCGCCGCCGGTCCCGAGTCGCTCTCCCAGCGGACGCCGTAGCCGAGGGAGAAGGGCGGATGTTCCGCCGCCGCGAGGACCACGTCGACGCCCCCGGGCCGGATCGAGCTCTCCGCCTTGACGGATTCGAAAAGGCCGAGCGCGAGGAGGTCCGCCTGCGCGCGGGCGACGTCCCTCTGCCGGAACGGGTGGTCCGGCTCCAGCCCGGCCACGCGCCGGGCCCAGCTCTCGCTCGTGCGGGAGAGGCCCCTCACCGAGACGCTCCGGAGGCTCTCGGCCGCTCCGGGATCCACCGTGAACCGGGCCGCGATCCGGGGCGGGTCCTCGGGCGTCGCGGGAGAGAGCTCGGCGCGGACCCGGGCCTCCGGGAAGCCGCGCTCGCGGAGCGATTCCTCCATCGCGAACGCCGAGAGGGAGGCCCGCTCGGCGTCGGCCGGCTCGCCCGGGACGAGGAGGACGAGCCGCGCGAGCGCGCGAGCCTCCTCCGCGCCGACGCCGATGACGTCGACGGAGTCGACGAGGGACGGGAGGGACGGGTCGATTTCGACGGTGAGCGTGCGGCCGTCGTCCGAAAGCGTACGGCCGGCGAGGCGGCCGTTCGGGTAACCGAGCGCACGGAGCGACTGCGCGAGCCGGGCGTCGGCGCTCGGGAGGGCGGCCGCGAGCTCGACGCGGGCGAGAGGAGTGGCGAACCGCCGGGCGAGGAGCTCCGCCCCGGCGGGAGGAAGTCCGGTGAAGGAGACCGCGGCGAGCTCGACCCTTCGCCCCGCCGAAACCGAGACGACGACGTGTCGGTCGCCCGAGAGGTCGAAGGCGCGAACGTCCACCTCGGGCGCGAGGTGTCCGAGGGCGCGCAGTGCGCGTTGCGCCTCGGTGCGCATCTCCTCGAGAGCGTCCGCCTCCAGGATCCCGGTCCGGCTGAGGTCCGCGACGGCCCGGCGCGACGCTGGAGGCAGCCGGTCGCCTTCGAACGCGACGGTCACGCGGGGTCCCGGGTCGATCCGGGCCTCGACGTCGACGCGGCCCTTTTTCCGGGACGGGGCTGTCGAGACGTAGACCTGCGCCTCGGGCCAGCCGAGGCCGCGGAGCCACGCCTCGGCGTCGATCCGGGCCTCGAAGAGGGCGGCGCGCGTGACCGGCTCTCCTTTCGCGAGGCGAAGCGAGGAGAGAAAGTCGCGTCGGGAGACGCCTTGCGGGGGCGAGGCGCGGAGCTCGCCGAGGAGAGGGGCGCCCGTCTCGTCCTCCCTCGCGCGGGTCCCGCCGAGCTCGATCCGCTGCTGCAGCGTCCCGCCCCAGGTCCCGTCGTCGTCCGTGAAGAGCTGGAACCCGACCGGCGGGAGGCGGCGGAGCCCGTGGACGTCGACGACCCACGTCTGCTTCTGGGCGTTCGTCAGGTCGAACGACGCGGCGAGCGTGACGTTCCGCGAGAAGGCGCGCGAGAGCGTGAGCCGGGCGGTCGGGTCGGTCTCGCCGAGGACGAACACGGGGCGCAGCGCCACCGAGACCTGCCCGAGCGCCTGGCCGAGTCCCGACGCGAGGCGTTCGCCGTAGTAGCCGGCCAGGCCCCAGGCGAGCCGGGCCGCGGCGTCGGTCTCACCGCGGCCCGCACCCGCGGCCTTTTCGAAGGATGCCTGCGTCGACGCGAAGAGGTCCCCCTCCGCGGGGAGGGCCCCGACCGACGCGTCGCGGAGCGAGGAGGTCGTGACGAAGTCGATCCGCGGGTCCGTCGCGGGGTCCCCGGTGTAGGTGACGACGCCGCGTTCGACGCGGAACGTCTGGCCGTACGCGAAGACGCGCCCGCCCCTGGCGACGTCGATGCGGCCGTGGACGACGGGCCGCCGCGCCGTCCCCGTCACGGCGAGGCGGCTCCACGAGGCGGAGAGGTCGGCGACGTTGTTGCGGATCCGGATCCCGGCGGCCGTGTCGACGCCGACGTCGAGGACGAGGGTGTCGAGCAGCGACGCCTCGGTCCCCGTCGTCTCGGGAGGCGCGAGGACCCGCGCGAGGAGCTCGCGGTCGAGGTCGACGTTCCGGTCGAGGAGGCCCCGGTCGACCGTCAGGTTCCCCGAGATCCGGCGGTTCTCGTCCGTCACGGCGAGCGTCAGCTCGCCCGAGAGCGTCGCCCCGAGACCGTAGGCGAGCCGGTACCTGACGTCGGCGAAGAGGGCCGTGAGCGTCGTCCCTGTCTCGCGGAGCCAGCCGCCGGAGAGGAGGAGCGGCCCTCCGTTCAGGAGCGCCTCGCCGCGCGCCAGGGTGATCCCGCCGGGTGTCAGCTCGGCCTCGACGAGCGGGTCGCGGATCTCGGTCGGCCAGGCGAGCGGCCAGGAGAGGCGCGAGCCCCTCCCGTCGAAGAGGATCCGCCCCTCGAGCGCGTCGGGCGGTCCCGCCGCCATCGCGTCGAACGTGATCTCTCCGGCGCCCGTCCCTCCCGCGAGGAACGGGTTGAGGAGCGCGGTGTCGGCGCGGCCACGGGCCGAAGCCGTGACGCGGGAGGCGAGCCCGGCGAGCGGCGTCTCTGGTGTCGCGCCGGGGACGAGGTCGGCCGCCGACGAGAGCGTGAACGAGGTCCGCGTCCCTTCGACGGAGACCGGCTCGAGGACGAGCCGTCCGCCTCCCAGGGTGAGGCGCGCCGGGCCGGAGAGCGCGAGCGGGCCGGCAGCCGTCGCGGCGACGGCCCCCTCGACCTCGAG
>CAZNSS010000335.1:0-4984 GCA_964575465.1 uncultured Holophagales bacterium
CGCCCCCTGGACGTGGAGGAGGTACTCCCGATCCTTCATGTTCAGAGAGGGCGTGCCTCGCGAAGGATCGGAGCGTGAAGTTGGGCGTCGAGAGCCCGTTCGGTCAAGACGTCCACCTTCATCCCCAGCATCCGGGAAGCCTCCTCGCAGAAGCGCAGGAACCGATGCGCGACACCGCGGCGGTAGTCGAGGCTCACGAGAAGGTCCAGGTCGCTGTCAGGCCCGGCCTCGCCACGGGCGAACGAGCCGAACACGCGGATGTTCGACACGGCATATCGCTCCCCGAGCTGCCGGAGCTCCTCGATCCGCTCGGCACTGAGCGGGGATCGACGAGAGCGGCCATCGCGGCGTCTTTCTACCTTCCGAGTCGGAGATCGCGACGGCAGCGACCGGGGGAACTCGAGTGCCACCCGTTTCTCGCTCACCCTTCGAGGGCTGCCTCCAGCATGTGCCGGAGGCGAACGGTTTCGTCATGCCGCGTCGTGCAGCGGTACGGCGTCCTTCAGCCCGCGGTCCCGGAAGTACGGGCTGACGGACATCGGCGTCATGAGGTCGACCTTCCGGCCCAGGATCGAACCGAGCTCGCTCTCCATGCGGGCGCGCCCGATCGTCGTCATCCGCCGTCCCGGGACCCGGAGCCTGCCGACGGCGAGCTCCGTCTCTGCACAACCCTACGGCGTCAGGACCGGCAGCCCCGCCCTCTTCGCCGCCCCGGCCTGCCGCTCGTCGTAGGTGACGAAGGCGAGGAGCTCCGCGCCGAGGGACAGGGCCGACGCGACGTGGATCGCGTCGAGCGTCCGGAGTTCCGGGGGCTTCAGACCAGCCGCGGATTCGAGGACGGCGATGTCCACGGCGAGGAGGGCGACTCCGTCGAGCACGAGCCGCGCCCGGTCGGCCAGGCTCCGTCGGGCGGAGACGCGGCCGATCGCCCGACGGACCTCCACCACGGCGAGCGCAGAGGAGACGACCTCGGGATGCGACGGAAGCCAGGCACGCAGCGCGTCGGTCCCCTCTTCGCGGACGACGAGCTTCACGAGGGCCGACGAGTCGAGGTAGACGAGCGACGCCGCCACGTCAGCCTTCTTCGCGCTGCTGCCGCAGGGCCTCGCCCGCCGTCACCTTCCCGCGAACCCGCGGCGGGGCGGGGAGCTCCGAGAGAGAAAGGCGAGCCGGGACCGCGCGCCCCTCAGAGACGAGCCGCTCGAGAGCGTCCGCATTTCCCGGGAGGGGCGTCAGCAGCGCGACGGGGCGCCCCCGCTCGAGGACCCGGAGCGTGCGCCCTGCCTTGACGAGCCTCAGGTGAACGCTCAGGTTCTGCCTCAGGTCGCGGACGTTCACGCCGTCGTTCATGACGCACATTGTAGCACTTGGACGCACTTTCCAGCGCCCTCGCGCCGCCGCCCTGTTCCCTGCCCTCCACGCACCCCTCGGCTCTTTCGTGTCGCCGCGGTAGAGTCCCCCGCACTTTCACGGAGGACGCCATGGACGACCGCGAGCCGACGTTCGAATCGCTCGACCCGACGGACTGGGAGGAATGCCGGCAGCTCGGCCACCGCATGGTGGACGACATGCTCGAGTACCTGCGGACGGTTCGGGAGAGGCCCGTCTGGCGGCCGATCCCGGCGGAAGTCGCCGACTCGTTTCACGAGCCGCTCCCTCAGGCGCCCTCGCCGGCCGGGGACGTCTACTCGGAGTTCCGCGAGAGGGTCCTCCCCTGGCCGACCGGGAACATCCACCCCCGGTTCTGGGGCTGGGTGATGGGGACGGGGACGCCGGGGTCGATGCTCGCCGAGATGCTCGCGGCCGGCCTGAACCTGAACCAGGGGGGCGGTGCGCAGGCGGGCGGCCTCGTGGAGCGCCAGGTGATCGACTGGTGCAAGGAGATGCTCGGGTTTCCGGCAGGGGCGTCGGGAATCCTCGTCAGCGGCGGCTCGATGGCGAACCTCGTCGGCATGACGGTCGCGCGGAATGCGCGCGCCGGCTTCGACGTGAGGAGCGACGGCGTCGATCCGGGGCGCGGGCGGCTCGTCGCGTACGCCTCGCGCGAGGTCCACAGCTCGGTGCCCAAGGCCATGGAGCTCCTCGGGCTCGGCCGGAGCGCGCTCCGGGAGGTCGACGTCGAGGGCGACGACACGATCGATCTCGCCGCACTCCGGGCCACCATCGCGGCCGACCGCGCCGCGGGCAACCTCCCGTTCCTCGTCGTCGGCTGCGCCGGGACGGTCGCGACGGGGGCGCTCGACCCCCTCGACGCGCTCGCCGACATCTGCGCCGCGGAGGGGCTCTGGTTCCACGTGGACGGCGCGTTCGGCGCGCTCGCAGCGCTCTCCCCCGAGCTGAGGCCGCTCGTGGGCGGAATGGAGCGGGCCGACTCGGTCGCGTTCGACATGCACAAGTGGATGTCGCTCCCTTACGAGATCGGCTGCGCGCTCGTGCGGGACCCGCACCTCCACCGCGGCGCGTTCGCGCTGACGCCCGCCTACCTCGAGCACGCGACGCGGGGCATCGCGGGGGGCGACATCTGGTTCAGCGACTACGGCGTCGAGCTCTCGCGCTCCTTCCGGGCGCTGAAGGCGTGGATGGCCTTGAAGGAGCACGGCGTGGCGCGCTTCGGGCGCATCGTCCTCCGGAACGTCGATCAGGCCCGCACGTTCGGCAAGAGGGTGGAAGCGGAGCCGGCCCTCGAGCTCCTCGCCCCCGTCGCCCTCAACGTCGTCTGCTTCCGCTACCGGGGGAGCGTGGCCGACGAGGGCGCCCTCGACGCGCTCAACCGCGAGCTCCTCCTGCGCCTCCACGAGAGTGGCGTCGCGGCGCCCTCGTACGCCAACGTCCGGGGGAGGTACGCCCTCAGGGCCTGCATCACGAACCACCGGACGCGCGACGAGGACCTCGAGCTCCTCTGCCGCGAGACCGTCCGGCTCGGGAGGGAGCTGGAGGTCGCGGGGACCGCCTAGGAGTCGTCGGCGAGGGAGGTCGCCGGGCGAGTGCGCCGGGGCCGGGCGTGGGGGTCGATGCGGCGTTGCAGCAACGGGCGCCCGGCAGGAGAATCGCAGAAAAGGAGAACAGCGATGCACGCGATCCGTCGTTCTGGCTCGTGTGTCCTTCTCGCCTCTTCGGTCGCGTTCCTCCTCCACACCGGGTGCGCCTCGGGCGGCGGTGGTGCAGCGGGAGGCCAGGGTTCCAGGGCGTCCACGGTATCGGGAAACGGGACATCGGCGACGTCCGCGACAGCCGTGAACAACCCCGCCCTGCGGGAGATCGAGCGGAGGCGAAGCGGATTCACATCGAGTGACTTCGTCGACGTGGCTGGCAACTGGGACGTCGATCTCGTCCGCCTCTACCTCGACGCCGGGGCGGACCCGAACGCGCCTCACAAGTTCCGGACCACGGCGATCGGCGAGGCGGCCGCCAGCGACCGGGGCGAGACGATCGCCCTCCTCGCTTCGCGGGGCGCCCGGGTCGACGACGACTCGCGGGACGATTCCCCTCTCTACATCGCCGCTTCGTGGGACAGGCTGTCCGCGCTGAAGGCCCTGATCGCGGCGCGGGCGGATCTCAACCGGCCCTCGCGCCCGGACTCCCCGGGAGAGACCGCCCTCTGGCTCGCCACACACGACCAGCGGTGGGATGCTTCTCGCCTCCTTCTCGAGGCCGGGGCAGACCCGAACCTCGGTCCCGAAGGTCGCGGCGGACCGATCGTCGCCGCCGCGCAGGAGGGACACATCCCCACGATCCGCCTCCTCCTCGAGAAGGGGGCGAAAGGGCCGGACCTCACGTCCGCGCTTTACGTGGCCATCCTCCAGGGGCGAGCCGACGTCGTCCGTTTCCTGCTGGAGGCGGGGGTCCCCGTCCCGAAGGACCGAAACGAGCTCGCCGGGAAGGCTTCCGATATCGATCCGGAGGTGAAGAAGGTCCTCGGGAAGCCTCCGAAGCCAGGGACGGCCTCGAAGGGACAGCCGGCCGCGACGCCACCTTCCGTCCCGTCCTCGCCGAAGGCCGTCGCGAGCGTCCTGAAGCCCGGCGAGGCCGAGGGCACGCTCGAGGTCCAGAGCAGTCAGCCGAAGCCGTCGCTGCGGAAGTACGCGCTGAAACACGCGTACGCGCTGAAGCCGGGTGCGGACTGGTACGTCGTCCTCTCCGACCGCCCGCTCGAGCCGAAGGCGGTGGAGGCCTGGATTCTGGAGAAGAAGCTTCCGAAAGATCCGAAGCTCCGGGCGGTCGCGGTCATCTTCAACGAGGCGAGGCGGGGGACGACGAGCCAGTTCTGCGTCGGCGGCCAGTCCGCGGGCGCGAAGGGAAGCGTGTTCGAGGCGGGCCCCTTCGACGGGAAGGCGATCTCCGGGCGGCTTCGGACGAACGGGCCGGCGGCTCTGAAGGGGACGATGTTCACGTTCCGGGCGGCCTTCGTGGCGTCGCTTCCCGCTCCCTGGAGCGACGGCGTCACCTCGGGAGAGGCCGCGCGGGCAGAGGAAACGGCCCCGGCGAAAACGCTCCGAGCGTACGAGAAGGCCTTACGGGAGCGCGACGTCGCGACGCTGGCCCGGATCGTCCCCGAGGCGTTCGGACCCGGCGTGGAAACGGAGGCGATCCGGGAGAGCCTCCTGACCGCGCGGGCCGACCAGCTTCAGGACACGAAGCTCAAGGTGCAGGAGCAGGACGGCGAGAGCGCTTCGCTCCTCGTCGTCGGGAAGGACGAGGACGGCTGGCCGAGGAAGATGGAAGTTCACCTGAAGAAGAAGGGCCCCGACTGGACGATGAGCTTCTGAGGGCGGCACCGCTCGGCGCGCGTCCTCAGGCCGCTCTCGTCCCCTCGCCCACCGCGAGCGCCGGGGCGGCCTCGAGCGTCAAGACCTCGAACGGCTTCAGCTCGTAGGTGCGCTTCGTCCCGGCGCGGAGGAGAAGCGGCTCGTCCGCGGGCTCGCTCCCCCGCCACGGGCTCCGCGCCTGGTACGTCTCCGGGGCCCGCTCGGGGAGCTCGAAGACG
>CAZNSS010000336.1:0-4974 GCA_964575465.1 uncultured Holophagales bacterium
TCGGACGCGGAGATCTCATCTCCGAAATTCTGGCAGGCTTCACCCGAGGCGCGACTGTAATCGGTCTGCGCGGCATCGGCGGCCTGGGCAAGACTGCTCTAGCCTACAAGCTGGCTGAGCTGCTGCGAGACCGATACAAAGACGGTCAGCTCATGGTCAATCTGCAAGCCACAAGCGCCACACCTCTCACCCCATCTCAAGCCATGTCCAAGCTGCTGCGCTACTATTATCCCCAAGTCCCTCTTCCGGAGAGCCAGGAGGAGCTTCAATCGATATATCTCTCGACTCTCGACGGCAAAAGCGTTCTATTGCTCCTGGACAATGCTCTCGATGATCAGCAGGTCATGCATCTTCTGCCGCCATCCTCCTGCGGCATGATCATAACCTCCCGCCGAAAGCTGGCGTTCTCGGATGTGTTCCCCATCGATCTTGAGGTCCTGAAACTTGAAGAGGCAAGAGAGCTTCTGATCAAGACCGCCAGACCCCATTCGCCCGGCCTGCTTCCCGCCGAGGAGCCCATATGGAATGAGATAGCCAGGATCTGCGGCCGCCTGCCGGTGACTCTGAAAGCCGCCGGAAGCTACCTGGCCTGCACCCCCGGCTCCAGCCCCGCAAAATATGTTAAGGAATTACAGGATGAGCGCAAGAGGCTGGGAATCATAGGCAAGGAGGGAGTGGAGGAGGACCTGGTGACGAAGCTGAGCCTGAGCTATGGCCGACTTGCGCCGGAGACGGCCAGAGTCTTTCGGCTTCTGTCCATCTTTCCGGCGGATTTCTTTGCTCAGGCGGAGGAGGCGGCATGTCTAGATGAAGAGCACAGAAATCTGATAGAGCTGGAGCGCTGGAGCCTGGTTGATTACGAGGGATCGGCAGAAGAGGGCGAAGGAAAGTATCATCTGCACGATCTGGTGAGGCTGTTTGCCGCCGGACTGCTGGAGAAGGAAGAAGACAGCGACTCTGAATTTGAGGCGTGGCAGCGCTATTCTGAGCACTATAAAGATGTTCTCTCTAATGCCACTGAAATTTATACGAATGGTGATCCCCTTTCCGCCCTGAAGATATTCGATCTGGAAAGGGCGAATATCGAATCCTCCTGGGAGTGGGCCAAGAAGAATCCTGCCAACATATGCAGCTCTATTCTCAACTCGCCATATATCCTTGAGCTGCGCCTGCATCCTCTAGAGCTGATTTCCAGGCTGGAGACGGCTCTGGCTGGCGCTCGAAAGCTAAATGATAGAGGCATGGAGGGCGCGCATCTGGGCAACATGGGCAATGCCTACGTCGACCTGGGCGAGCCCCGCCAGGCCATCGAGCACTACGAGCAGGCCCTGGCCATAGCCCGAGAGATCGGAGACCGAATGGGCGAAGGAGCCTGCCTGGGAGGCCTGGGCCTGGCCTACGCCGACCTGGGCGAGATCCGCCAGGCCATCGAGCTCTACGAACACGCCCTGGCCATAGCCCGAGAGATCGGCGATAGAAGGGATGAAGGAGTATGGCTGGGCAGCCTGGGCCTAGCTTACGCCGCCCTGGGCGAACCCCGCCAGGCTATAGAGCACTTCAAGCAGATCCTGAAATTCCACCGCGAGATTGGCGACCGAAGCAGCGAAGGTTTAGATCTGGGCAACCTGGGCAATGCCTACGCCGCCCTGGGCGAGACCCGAAAGGCCATCGAGCACTACGGGCAGCGCCTCATCATCGCCCGAGAGATCGGAGACAGGAGGGGCGAAGCAAATGCTCTATTCAACTCAAGTCTAGTACTTTTCGATCTCGGCAAGAACTCTGAAGCCATCGAGAAAGCCGAAATCGCCCTTCAAATTTATGAGCAGATAGATAGCCCTTATGCAGATAGAGTCAAGCAGGAGCTTGCCGAATGGAGGAGATAGAATTCTCATGAAAGACAGGCCGGCAATGGATCAGAGCGGCCAGACCGTCCACGGAGCACAGACCAACATTCCCGGAGGCGTTCAAGGCCCGATCTTCTCCGGGCAGTTCAGTGGGCCGGTTGCTCAAGGCGGCGATGCCAATGATTTTCGAGGCGCTACCATCTACAAGCCCACATACAATTATAATTTCCAAAAACCAGAAGAGATCTCCAGACTTCCCTTCATCACTGATCCTCCCCCGAATTTCACAGGCCGCTACGAAGAGCTGAAGGAGCTTAAAGCCCAGTTTGATGCCGGCAAGACCATCATCGCCCTGCATGGCTTCGGCGGCGTGGGCAAGACGGCTCTTTCGTTGAAGCTGGTCGAGTCCATCAAAGATCGTTATCCAGACGGCCAGATCTTGGTGGACATGATGGGCACAACCGATCCCATCTCTACCATGGGGGCGATGGGCTCTGTCATCAGCTCCTATCATCGGGAAGAAAAGATTCCGGATAGCGAAGCCGAAACCAGGCAAAGATACCTCGAAGTCCTCAAGGACAAGCGCGCCCTGCTGCTTCTGGATAACGCCCTGGATGATAAGCAGGTCTTGAGGCTTGTCCCGCCCAAAGGCTGCGGCCTTATCATCACCTCCCGAAAGGCCATCACAATTCCTAACACCCTCTTCTTCAAAATGGATCTTGATGTCCTGAAGCCTGGCGAGGCCCTGGAGCTGCTGCTCAGCATCTGCTGTCCTGCTGGCGGCCTGCAGAAGTCCACCAGAGAGGATCCGGCGTGGCCAGAGATCGCCAGGCTTTGCGGCTATCTGCCTCTGGCCCTGCTGGCTGCTGCCAGCTATCTGGCCAATTCTGATGACGTCAGCCCGAGAGAGTATGCGAAAGCGCTGGCGGACGAGCGCAGCAGGCTGGAGATGATAGGCGAGCAGGGTGTGGATATGAGTGTCGATGCCAGCCTTGGACTAAGCTTCCAGAAGCTTGAGCCCAAGCTGCAGCAGACATTCCTGGATCTGTCAGCCTTCCCGGCGGACTTCGATGCCCAGGCCGAGGAGCAGATCTGCCAGGATGAGGAGCATAGAAGCCTGAGCGAGCTGGTGCGCTGGAGCCTGGTAGACTACAAGGGCCAGGGGCCGGATTACGGCAGGTACAAGCTGCACGACCTGGCCCGCATCTTCGCTTCAGCCAAGCAGGAGGAAGAACAGAAGGCAGCCATCTCCGAGCGCCTTGCTGCATACTACAAAGATCTGCTCTCTGCGGCCAACGACCTTTATCTTAAAGGAGGCGAGAGCATTTTGGCTGGCCTCGCGCTATTCGACCGCGAGGAAGCGAATATCCTGGCCGGACAGTCTTGGGCAGCAAAGAGCATGGGGATAGATCTATCTTCTGCCAAGATATGCATGAACTTTCCGGATTCCGGAGTGTATGTT
Organism: uncultured Holophagales bacterium; assembly: GCA_964575465.1. Lineage (GTDB taxonomy): Bacteria > Acidobacteriota > Thermoanaerobaculia > UBA5066 > UBA5066 > UBA5066. The sequence continues at coordinate 3,307 of CAZNSS010000336.1, forward strand.
CTAGATCTGCGTATTCATCCCAGGCAGAAGATAGCCTGGCTGGAGAATGGTCTGGAGGCGGCTAGAGAACTGAAGGATCGTACAATGGAAGGCGTTCATCTGGGCAACCTTGGGCTAGCTTGCGCCGCCCTGGGCGAGCCCCGTAAGGCCATCGAGTACTACGAGCAGGACCTGGATATTGCCCGAGAGATCGGGGACCAGAGGATGGAAGGAAACCAACTGGGCAACCTGGGCAATGCCTACTATCTGCTGGGTGAGACCCGCGAGGCAATCGAGTTCTACGAGCAGGCCCTGGCCATCGATCGAGAGATTGGCGACCGGAGGGGCGAAGGAGCAGATCTAGGCAACCTGGGCGTTGCCTACAAGAACCTGGGCAAGCCCCGCAAGGCCATCAAGTTCCACGAGCAGGCCCTGGCCATCGCCCGCGAGATCGGCGATCGAAGGAATGAAGGAAACCAACTGGGCAACCTGGGTAATGCCTACAAGAACCTGGGCAAGCCCCGCAAGGCCATCGAGTTCTATGAGCAGGCCCTGGCCATCGCCCGCGAGATCGGCGACCGGAGGGGCGAAGCAATTGCCTTCTTCAATTCAAGTCTAGCATTTTTCGAACTGGGCAAGAACTCTGAAACCATAGAGAAAGCCGAAATCGCCCTTCAAATTTTCGAGCAGATAGAGAGCCCTTATGCAGACAGAGTCAAGCAGAAGCTTATCGAATGGAGGAGATAGCATTCCCAAGAAAGACAGGCCAGCAATGGATCAGAGGGGCCAGACTGTGCAAGGCCCGCAGACCAATATCCGAGAAGCGCATGGCCCGGTCTTCTCCGGCCATTTTGTAATCCAGGGCGATTTCATCTACAACGAGGCCACCAAGGTTCGCCTGCCCTTCCAGAGGCCTCCCCGAGTTCCTCATTTCAAAGGCAGAGAGGCCGAGCTCGCCGCGCTCCTCCGAGATCTGCAGCCAGGTCGGGCCGTCACCATCTGTGGCCCCGGAGGCATGGGCAAGACCGCTTTATCCGCCGAGGCCATCTGGCAACTAGCTCCCGGCAGCGAGCCGCCTCAGAGATTCCCGGATGGCATAATCTTCCACACCTTCTACCACCGGCCCCAGGCTGCTCTGGCCCTGGAGGCTTTCGCCCGAGCCTACGACGAAGACCCCCGCCAGAGCCCTCTGGATGCAGCCAAGAAAGCCCTGGCCGGCCGCCGGGCTCTCATAGTCCTGGATGGAGCGGAGGCCTGCGACGACATGCCGACAGTCCTCTCCGTCACCGGCGGCTCCGGTGTGCTTATCACCACCCGGCGCCATGGCGATGCGCCTGAGGATTTCAAAGATTTGCCGCCTCTGCCCGAGGACAAAGCCATAGAGCTTCTGCAAGCCTGGGGCAAAGAGATGGCATCGGACGAGGGGATTTGCCGGAGCATCTGCGCTCTCCTGGGCCGCCTGCCTTTAGCGATTTTTCTGGCAGGTCGATACCTGGCCCATCGGCGCCAGCTTGCCGACGATTATCTGGCCTGGCTAAAGGAGACGCCTCTTGAAGCCCTGGATCTGGGGAAGAGGCAGCACGAGAGCATTCCTCTTCTGATGGAACACAGCCTAAAGCAGGTGAGCGATCAGGCTAGCGCCTGCCTGGGCCTGGCAGGGGTTCTGGCCATGAAGCCCTTTTCCGCCGA
>CAZNSS010000337.1:0-4968 GCA_964575465.1 uncultured Holophagales bacterium
GACAACCTCGACCTCCTGAAGCCGATCGAGGTCTTCGAGGGGAAGCTCTACCGGACCTACCGGGTCGTGTCGAGGACGGTGCCGTCGGGCTCCTGAGGGACGTTCCCGGTGACCGCCCGTCCGGCGGCGACGACGAGGGCGACGAGGACCATCCCGGCCAGGACGTCGACGACGTAGTGGTAGCGCCCGGCCACCGTCGCGAGGACGAGGCCCACCGCGAACGGGAGGAAGGCGAGGAATGTCTTCCTCGACCGGCGGGCCGCCTCGACGAGGACGGCGACCGTCACCATCGTGTGCCCGGAGGGGAAGCAGTTCCGGCGGTTCGTCTCGAGCCGGTCGAGGGTCCCGTCGATCGCCTGCGCGATCGGCCCGCGGGCGAGGGAAGCGTCGTGAGGAACGGTCCACCGGGGGCCGATCGCCGGGACGAGGAAGTAGCCCGCGTAGCTGACGTAGAAGACGAGGAGCATTCGAAAGACGTACGACGGGAAGCGGAGCCCCGGGGACTTCTCCCGGAGGTCGTCCCGCCACAGGAGCGCCCCGAGAACGACGGGATGGAAGTAGTAGAGGGCGTAGCAGACCGTCAGCACCTCGAGGAGGAGCGTACCGGTGACCGGCTCGAGGAGGCGTGTCGGGTCGCTGCCGAGGAAGAGGAGACGGTCCGCGGCGACGAGGAAGGGGTCGCGGTCGAGGGAGCTCGTCCCGAGCACGAAGGGGCCGAGGTTGTCGAAAAAGAGCAGGAGCGGGAGGATCGGTCCGAAGTCGGCGACGCTCGCCAGGAGCGAGCCGGGACGCGGCCGGCGGGCACGGACTGCGGCGAACGCGAAGGGCAGGAGGAACGCGACCGCCACGAGCGTCGTCTCCCTCGCGGCATGGGCCGGGACGCCCGCGACGGCACCCGCGACGAGGAGGAGACCTGCGGCCCCGCTCGTCAGGAGGTCGGCGAGGGTGAAGCGCACGCGGCGTTGTAGCACGCCGAACCTATAATCGAGACGTGCGAGCCATCGCCGTGCTGGGTCTCCTCCTCCTGCTCGCTCCGCCCGCGGCGGCTGCGGGAACCGAGGTCGTCGTCGTCGACATCGACACCGACATCAACCCGGTGACGGCCGAGTTCCTGAAGAGGGTCGTCGAGGAGGCGGTGACGGACGGCGCGCCGGCCGTCGTCCTCCGGATCAACACCCCCGGGGGGCGCCTCGACTCGACCCGCGAAATCACGAAGACGATCCTCGCCTCCGAGGTCCCCGTCCTCGGCTTCGTCCACCCTCCCGGGTCCCAGGCGGCGTCGGCGGGCTTCATCATCCTCATGGCCTGCGACGTGGCCGCGATGGCCCCAGGGACGAACGCCGGGGCCGCCTCGCCCGTCGGCGGCGGGGGAGAGGAGCTCCCGAAGACGATCGGCAAGAAGGTGAGCGAGGACGCGGCGGCCCTCGTCCGTTCGCTCGTCGTCCCGCGCGGCCGCCCGGTCGACGACGCCGTGAAGACGATCACCGAGGCCCTCTCCTACTCGGAAAGCGAGGCGAAGGCGAAGGGGCTCGTCGAGATCGTCGCCCGCGACCTCCCCGACCTCCTGAAGCAGGTCGACGGCCGGCCGATCAAGCGGGTCGGCAAGCCCGACGTCATCCTGAAGTCGGCGACGTTCACCTTCCGGACCGTCCGCAGGACCGGGCTCGAGAAGGCCCTCGGCGTCGTCGCGAGCCCGATGGTCGCCGGGCTCCTCTTCCTCATCGGCGTCGTCGGCCTCTACTCCGAGTTCCAGAACCCCGGGGCGATCCTGCCGGGGGTCCTCGGGAGCATCTGCCTCCTCCTCGCCTTTTTCGCGATGTCGGTCCTCCCGACGAACTGGGTCGGCATCGGGCTGATCCTCCTGGGCGTCCTCTTCTTCTTCCTCGAGGTGAAGTTCACGATGCACGGCATCCTCGCGATCTCCGGGGGGGTCTCGATGATCCTCGGGGCGGTCCTCCTCTTCCACAGGGACGAGCTCGCCCCCCGCGCCGAGCTCTGGTTCGTCGTGGGCGGGGCGGTCGTGGCGACCCTCATTCTCGCGGTCCTCTCGATGATGGCCCTCTCCGTCCAGCGCCTCCCCGACCGGACCGGCATCGCCGTGCTCGTCGGTCAGGTCGCGGCGGTCCACGTCGGCGCCACCGGCGCCCTGAGAGTCTTCGCCGACGGCGCGCTCTGGGAGGCCCGGAGCGCCGTTCCCCTCAACGACGGGCAGCTCGTCGAGATCACCGGGATCGACGGCCTGGCCCTCCTCGTCAAACCCTCCGTACGGAGCGAAAAGGCGTGAACATGCCGATTCCGAACCCCCTCTTCATAGCGGGCGTCTTCGTCGTCATCTTCTTCCTCTCGAAGTGGGTGAACATCCTCAACGAGTACGAGCGAGCCGTCACGTTCTGGCTCGGGCGCCTCGGGCCCGCGCCGAAGGGGCCCGGCCTGACGCTCATCTTCTGGCCCTTCGAGACGATGGTCCGCGTCGACCTCCGGACGATCACGCTCGACGTCCCGCCCCAGGACGTCATCACGCGCGACAACGTCTCGGTGAAGGTGAACGCGGTCGTCTACTTCCACGTCATGGACCCGGCGAAGGCGATCGTGAAGGTGGCGAACTACATGTACGCCACGTCTCAGCTCGCCCAGACGACGCTCCGCTCCATCCTCGGGCAGGCGGCTCTCGACGAGCTCCTCTCCGAGCGCGAGAAGCTGAACGAGAGCCTCCAGGAGATCCTCGACCGGCACACCGACCCGTGGGGGATCAAGGTGACGATGGTCGAGGTCAAGGCGGTCGACCTCCCGATCGAGATGCAGCGGGCGATGGCCAAGCAGGCCGAGGCCGAGCGCGAGAAGCGCGCCAAGATCATCCACGCCTCCGGCGAGTTCGAGGCCTCCAAGCAGCTGGCCGAGGCGGCCCACGTCATCGCCACCGAGCCCGCCTCGATGCAGCTCCGCTACCTGCAGACGCTGACGGAGATCGCCGCGGAGAAGAACTCGACGATCCTCTTCCCGGTTCCCATCGAGATGCTGGCTCTCCTCGGAATGAAGCTGCAGAAGGCGGGAAGGGCCGAGGAGCTGGGGGAGAAGTGACGGAAGAGAAGGACGGGCCGGTCCACTACCAGGTCTCCGTGACCGGCCGCCAGGCGGCCGCGTTCTTCCTCGTCCTGCTCGCCGCGCTCGGCCTCTCGTTCTTCTTCGGGATGAAGACGGGGGCCGCGGCGAAGCGAGGCCCGGATGCCGTGACGGCGCTCGCCGCGCAGTCCGACATCGCGGTCCCGTCGGGGAAGGGCGACGGCGAGGCGGGGGAGAGCACGACCCCCGTTCCCACCGAGGTGCCGCTCGGCTTCGACTCGGCGCCCGCGCGCGAGACGGCCGGGAAGCCGGCGCCCGCGGCGAAGGAGGAAGCCCCGTCGAAGTCGGAGCCTCCGGTGAAGGAGGAGCCGAAGCCGGTCGTCAGGGAGCTCGCGCCGCCGACGCCGCCGAGGCCGACGGCCGCTCCCGCCGCCCAGAAGGCGACCCCGGCGCCGAAGGCGGCGGAGAAGCCGGCCGAGAAGGCGGCGTCGGCGAAGGAAGAGGGGCCGTTCTGGGTCCAGATCCTCGTCACGAAGAGCGCCGAGAAGGCCGACGACCTCGCCCGGAAGCTGAAGACGGACGGGTTCAGGTCGGACGTGTCGCTCGTCCCGGAGAAGAAGGGCCTCTTCCGCGTCCGCGTCGGTCCCTATCCCGACCAGGCGAAGGCCGAGGCGGCGGCGAAGAAGGTCGAGACGGCGGAGAAGCTGCAGACCAAGCCGATCGTCGTTCCCGGGAAATGAGCCGGCCTCTCCCCGTTCGGGGGGAGCCCGCGCTCCCCCCGTGGATCCGGGAGCGGAAGGTGCGGCTCTCCGGTCTTCACGAGCTGAAGACGCTGATGCGCACGCGCGGCCTCCACACGGTCTGCGAGGAGGCCCGCTGCCCGAACCGGAGCGAGTGCTTCGAGAGGAAGACGGCGACGTTCCTCGTCTGCGGGAACGTCTGCACGCGAGCCTGCGGCTTCTGCAACGTGCAATCCGGCCGGCCCGCCCCGCTCGACCCGGAAGAGCCGGCGAACGTGGCGCGGGCGGTCGTCGAGATGGGCCTCGAGCACGTCGTCCTGACGTCCGTCGACCGCGACGACCTGCCGGACGGCGGCGCCGCCCACTGGGTCCGCATCGTCGAGGCGATCCGCGCGCTCGAGCCGCGCCGCGCCGTCGAGGTCCTGACGCCCGACTTCCAGGGGAACGAGGCGGCGATCGACCTCGTCGCCGACGCGCGGCCCGACGTCTTCAACCACAACGTCGAGACCGTTCCCCGTCTCTACCCGGCCGTGCGCCCGAAGGCGGTCTTCGAGCGCTCGGTCGCCCTCCTCGCGCGGGTGAAGGAGCGGCACCCGGAGACCGTGACGAAGTCGGGACTGATGCTCGGGCTCGGCGAGGAGGACGGCGAGGTGCTCGAGGTCTTCCGCGCCCTGCGCGCCGCGGGCGTCGGCGTCGTGACGATGGGGCAGTACCTCCGCCCCGCCGCCTGGAACCTCCCGGTCGTCTCCTACGCCACGCCCGAGCGGTTCGAGGAGCTCCGCGCGGCCGGCGAGTCGCTCGGGTTCCCCTATGTCTTCGCCGGCCCGTTCGTCAGGTCGAGCTACCGGGCGGAGGAAGCGCTCGCCGAGTCGGCGCGGCGCCGGGCGTGATCCGGGTGGCCCTCGTCCCCGGGTCGCCCCGCACGCGAGCCCTCGCGGCGATCCTCTCGGGCGTCCTCCTCGGGCTCTCCTTCCCGAACGCCTCGATCGTCGTCCTCCTCCCGGTCGCGCTCGTCCCCATGATCCTCGCGCTCGACGGGGTCCGCGCGGGCCGGGCCGCCCTCCTCGGCGCGGTCTTCGGCCTGGCCTTCTGGCTCGTGACCATGCCGTGGATCTACCACGTCGTCCACCGGTTCGGAGGGATGCCGGCGCCGCTCGCGCTCCTCGCG
>CAZNSS010000338.1:0-4966 GCA_964575465.1 uncultured Holophagales bacterium
TGCTCGACGACTCAACGATCGGGGCCGCCGACTCCGACTCCGTGCGCTGCTACGCCAGGATCGTCGCAGAGGGTTCGCTCTATCGCAGGAGGGCAACGTGGGGGGCCGCATGACGGACGGCGGCTTCCGTCTGCTCGGCCCGGACGACGACGCCCTGAAGGCCCTCCGGAGCGACGAGGCGAACCTCCTCGAGAAGCTCGCCATCCTACGCGGCGAGATCGCCCGCTGGACGGGCGAGGGCGACAGGTCGACCTGGGAGAACCCGGCCGACGTCCTGAGGCGTCAGAAGGACGTCTCGACGCGCTACGCGACCGGGATCCCCACTCCCGACTTCCTTACGAAGGGCGGGCTCCCACGGGGCCGTATCGCCGTTCTGGTCGGTCGACCAGGCGCTGGGAAGACCGGTCTCGCGATCCAGATCGCCGCCAGCGTGGCGCAACGCCACCCCGAGGTGGCGATCGGCCTCTACCTCGCCGACGAGGGGCTCGAGGCCGGCGTCATCCGCATGGCGCAGCACCTCGGGTTCGACCGCGAGCACCTGGAGTCGGCGGACCCGGCCGTCATCCAGGCGGCCGCTGAGTCCCTCGAGGGCTACCGGGGGCGGATCCACTGCATGGACCCGGACGCCGAGGACGCCTCTCTGGAGGCCTTCCTGGACGGGATGGCGACACGCGCGGACGGCCGCCCCCAGCTCTGGGTGATCGACTCCGCCCAGGTAATCCGCCTCGCCGCGGCGGCGTCGAAGAAGCTCGACCGCCGCCTGACGGTCGACGCGGTCTGCCGGATGGTGAAAGCCGCAGCGCGCCGGCGGGGAGCCGTGGCCCTGCTCCTCTCTCAGTCGAACCGCGGTTCCTATCGGGCGAAGAAGGAAGACGACCAGGCCGACCCGCTCTCAAGCGGCGCCGAGACGGCCCAGCTCGAGCACATGGCCGACCTCTTCCTCTTCCTCTCGCCGGACGGAGAGGACCGGGTGAAGGTCCAGGTGCCGAAGAACCGGATCGGGCGCGGGCCCCGCCTCGAGCCATTTCACCTCGCCCTGAACCGCGATCGGGCGACGTACACGGAGCTCGACGCCGGCGCCCTAGCCGCGGCCGCTGAGGCCGACGAGCAGATCGACCGGGACAGGCTGGTCAAGGGGTGGTGCGAGACCGTCGAGAAGGTCCTGCGGAAGAACCCGGAGGGGCTCTCCGGGACGCACGTGAAGGAGATGGGCGGGTTGAGCGGATCGAAGTGGGCGGCTGCCCGCGACGCCATGGTGGCCGCCGGGGCGATCTTCTCGGACGTCCGGGAGGGGCGAGGCGGAGGGGTCGTCTGGAAGCTCGCGCGACGGGTCGGAGCGACTCGGAAGGAGGGGGAATGAGGGTGACTTTCCAACCCCGGACCAACCCCGGACTAACCCCGGACCAGAATCCGGGGTTGGCGAATGGCCGGAACCCCGGACCACCGAACCCCGGACAGGGGGTTCGGGGGGTCCGGTCCGGCCTTCGCACTGGCGACTGGGTCCGACGAAGCGATCGGAGGGGGAAGAAGGGACCGGGTCCGGCCTTCGCGAGTCCGGGGTTCCGGAGGGCTGCCTGATGGCCTGGCCATCCTGCGGCCGCTGCGGCCGGCCGGTGGCAGGGTACGACCGCGCCGTCGATATCCGCCCGGCCGAGAGCGAGGTCTTCCGCTCCTACCGGTGTGGCTGCGGGTGGGCCGCCCTGACAGTAGAGCGGGTCTACTGCGTCGACCCGGAGACGCTCGTGCTCCGGAGGAAGTTTGCTCAGCCCGCTGAGCGTACTGCCTCGACGGATGCCGGGTGAGGGCTCAGGGTGGGCGCGTGAAGGAGCCTGCCAAGGACGCTTCGCCGGTGAGCGGGGTCGCGCCTCCGGTCCACACGCGCTGGAAGCCGGGCCAGTCCGGTAACCCGTCCGGGCACCCGAAGGGCTACTACCCGATCTCGGCCGCCGAGGCCGACGTGCTGTCCTGGCCACTCGAGGTCGTCCAGGAGCTCCTCGAGGATGGCCTCGAGGCGAAGGTGCCGGCGTTCTACCGGAAGCGTCTGAAGCCGGCGCATCTCGTCGCGCTCGCTCGCCTCCGGGCCGCCTCCGACTCCGAGAACCGGTCTGGCGTGGCATCCGCCGAGCACCTGGCGGACCGGACGGAGGGAAAGGTCAAGAGCACGCTCGAGGTGCAGTCGAACACGCTCGCCGAGCTCGTCGCCGCCCTCGCGAAGGGGGCTTCTAGGTGACGGACGCTGAGATCGCCGTCGCGCGCCTCCGCGAAGACCCGTTCCTGTTCTTCCGGGAGGCCCTCGGCATCCCGGTCGTCACAGAAGACCAGACGCGCGTCGTGAACTCCGTCCTCGAGCACCGACGCACCGCAGCCCCGAGTGGCCACGGCGTCGGGAAGAGCTTCATCGCCGCGGCCATCCTGCTCTGGTTCCTCTTCACCCGTTTCGGCTCGAAGGTCATCACGACCGCGCCGACGTGGTTCCAGGTGGAGACGCTCCTCTGGCGGGAGGTCGATCGGCTCTACCGGTCGGCGCCGATCGCCCTGGGAGGCGTACTCACGTCGACGCAGCTCGACCTGGGCGCCGAGTGGTTCGCCGTCGGCCTCTCGACGGACCAGCCGACGCGCTTTCAGGGCGTCCACGCCCCGGCCGTGCTCGTCCTCTTCGACGAGGCGACGGGCGTCGACGCCGGGATCTGGGACTCGGCCGATAGCATGGCGGTCAGCCCCGACGACCGCTTCCTCGCGATCGGGAACCCGACCGACCCGACCTCGAGGTTCAAGGAGGTCTGCGACTCGGGCCTCTGGAACGTCGTCGAGATCTCCTCGGAGAACCACCCGAACGTCCTCGAGCGGCGGATCGTGATTCCGGGCGCCGTGACTCACTCGTGGGTCCACGAGCGCCTCGAGCAGTACGGTGGGCGGGACTCCGACCTCTACCGCGCGCGCGTCCTGGGGAAGTGGCCGAAGGCGGGCTCCGACGTTCTGATTCCTACGAGCCTCGTCGAGGCCGCCAGGGCCCGGTGGGTCGAGCCGGCCGGCCGCCCGGAGGCAGCGGGCTGCGACGTCGCACGCTTCGGCGTCGATGAGACGGTCGTGGCAGCGATCGGCGACGGCGGGCATCCGTTCGAGCTCGAGGCGAGGCACGGCCAGGACCTCATGGCGACCGCCGGCCAGCTGAAGGCGCGGAACGCCAGGCGAACGTACGTCGATGACACGGGCGTCGGCGGCGGCGTCACGGACCGCCTGGCCGAGCTCGAGGTCGCGGTGTATGGCGTGAACTTCGGGGAGGCCGCACAGGACGCCGAGCGCTTCGTGAACCGCCGGACGGAACTCTGGTGGGGCGCTCGAGAGGCTCTCCGCGCCGAGCTCGTCTCGGTGCCACCTGACCCGGCCCTGGCTGCGGACCTCTCGAGCGTGAAGTACAGCTTCGACTCGAGGGGCCGGATCCGCCTCGAGAGCAAGGACGACCTGAAGAAGCGCCTGAAGCGCAGCCCCGACCGCGGCGACGCCTTCGTTCTCGCGGTCGCTGCGTACATCGACCAGACCCGCCGCCTCGAGCTCGACCTTCCGCCTTCTTCCGAATGGGCCGAGTACGGCCAAGGAGCGACGTTCTGATGGGACTCCGCGACTTCCTCGGCATGGCGCCGAAGCGCGCCTCCGCCTCCGCGACCGACAGCTGGCTCGAGCTGGGCGTATTCGACCGCGATCCCGTCGGCCTCGGGCAGCGGTTCGACAAGGCCACGATCAACCAGTACATCTCGTCGGCCTCGATGGGCGATACCCGATCGCTGTCCTGGCTGAAGGCCGAGATGGCCACCGATGCGCACCTGTCGTCTGAGATCGGGAAGGCCGTCGGGATGCTCCTCTCTGCGCCCTTCGAGCTGACCCCGTGGCCGCTTTCGGTGAACACCTGGTCGGGCCGGAAGACCCGCGAGGCCGCCCGGGCCCTCGAGATCACCTCGTTCTGCCGCGATCAGCTCCTCAATCCCGACGTAAAGGTCGGGCAGGTCATCGAGCACGCATTCTGGGGCCTGCTCGACGGCACGAGCGGGTGCCAGCAGGTCTGGAAGCGCACGACGGGGGGCCGCTTCGGCCTGGCGGCGCTCGACCCGATCCCGCTCGACCGCTTCCGCTGGTTCTACGACCGCCACGCACTCGGTGTGCAGCCGGGCGAAGACTCCTCCGAGCTCGTCCCGGTCGAGGAACTCGGGGCCAGCATCGCCGTCGTCGTCGTGTCCCCGCACGTCACGCGACGCGACCGCTGCGGGATTCTCCGCAAGTGCTTCGCGCCGTGGCTCACGGCACGGAACGGCCTCGAGTGGTGGGCGCGCGACGTCGAGATCTTCGCGAGCCCGTTCCGCTGGGCGAAGTACAAGCGCGGCGACAAGAAGGCCGCGGCTGAGCTCCGGGAGGCCCTGCGCGGGATGGGGAACCTCGGCTACGCGGCCTTCCCGGACGACGTCGACCTCCAGTTCCTCAAGGGCTTTGACGTGGCCGGGAAGGGCCAAGGGGACCTCGTCGGGCACTGCGAGCGCTCCGAGTCCAAGGCGATCCTCGGATCGACGCAGACGTCCGACATCCAGGTCGGCGCGGGGTCGAAGCAGAGTGCCGGCGTCCACCTCGACGTCGTCGAGACCAGAGTCGAAGGGTACGGGCGCACCATCTGTGAGGACTTCCTCCGGCGTCAGGTCCTGAAGCCGCTCGTGGCCGCCTCGTTTGGGGCCGAGGCCGCGGAGCTGCACACGCCGGTGCCGCAGATCCGGGTCCGCCGGAACGACGACCTCCTGACGTTCTTCGAGGCGATGGACAAGGCGGGAAGCGCCGGCGCGAGGACCATCCCCGTCGCCTTCATGCACGCCCGCACGGGCATCCCGCAGCCCGAGGACGGTGAGCCGTGCCTCGAGCCCGCGCAGGCGGCGCCGGCCCCAGGCGCGGTCGCCCCGAAGCCGGCGCCAGCCCCGCAGGACGAGCC
>CAZNSS010000339.1:0-4950 GCA_964575465.1 uncultured Holophagales bacterium
CGGGTCGCTGCCGGGGCCGAAGTCCCCGTCGAGGCCGTCGCCCCCCGGCACGCTGCGGGCCCGCTTCCGCTCAGCCACGCTCCGCCTCCTCGTGGGCCCGCTCGAAGCGGACCGTCAGACGCCCCGTCTCCACCTTCGCCTTCGTCGGGACGTGGCCCGAGAGAGTCCGGGGAATCGGGATGTGGTGCCGGAAGTTGCCGAGGGTGACGATCAGGTCGCCCGAGGCGACCGCGAGCTCGACGTCCTCCCGCTCGGCGAAGGGAAGGTCGAGCGTCAGGAGATAGTGCCCGGCCTTCTTCTGGTAGCGGTAGGGGGCCGTCGTCCGGAACGAGGCGGCCGGGTCGAGCCCCGTGAAGAGCGCTTCGCCGAGCGCGGCGAGGCCCGCCGCGCCGACGACCTGGTCGTCCTTGAGGGGCACGGTCCAGATCGGCACCGGGTCGAAGTAGCGCTTCGCCTCGGCGAGAAAGAGCGCCTGCGTCCTCCGCCACTTCTCGAAGAACGGGTCCGAGAGCGTGTCGGGGAGGAGCCGGTTCACGATGACGGCGTCGACGGTGAACCCGTAGAGGCCGAAGTACATGAAGGCGCGCTGCGTCTCGCGGAGGACGATCTTCTCGGCGTTCGTCACGAGGCGGACGGTCGTCGTCTTCGGGTCCTTCAGCAGGGCGTCGACGCCGTCCAGCTTCTCCGCGAGCGCCTTGACGTTGTCGAAGTAGCGCTCGGACGGGAGCGGCACGTTCGTCACCTTCTCGGCGACCGGCCGGGCGACCTTCAGGAACGACCGCTCGATGCGGAAGAGCTTCTTCATGTACCAGTCGAGCGTGGGCGGCAGCGAGACGAACCGGAGCGACTCACCGGTCGGCGCGCAGTCGAGGATCAGGACGTCGTAGGCCTTCTCCCGCGCGTAGCGGTTGACGTAGAGGAGCGCCGAGACCTCCTCCATCCCCGGGAAGATCGCGAGCTCCTCGGCGAGGACCTCCTCGACGCCGGTGACGGCGAGGAGGGTCGCGATGTAGCCCGAGATGTCCTGCCAGTGGCGGCCGATCTCCTCGGTGACGTCGACCTCCTGGATCCAGAGGTTCGCGGCGACCGGCACGGGCACGCCGCGCCGCTTGTCGGCGAGGCGTCCGTCGAGGTCGAAGACGTCGGCGAGGGAATGGGCCGCGTCGACGGAGAGGACGAGCGTCTTCAGGCCGCGGGCGGCCAGGGTGAGGCCCGTGGCGGCCGCCACGGTCGTCTTCCCGACCCCGCCCTTGCCCGTGTAGAGGAGGATTCTCATCGGAACGGAAGGTGCATCTTAGCCCGTGGGTTCGCCGCCCCCGGGAAAGGACGCGGACGGCGGCCCCCCCCGGGCCGGGAGGCGCGGAGCGCCGGGACGGATCAGTACCCGCGGAGCCGGCCGCGCTCCTCCCGCTCGCGCCGGGAGAGCTTCCCGGCCCCGTCGTCGCGCCGCGGCGCGAGGATCCTCTCCAGCCGCCGCGCCTCGAGCTGCTCCGGCGTCAGCTCCGGCGTCGTCTCCTCGTAGAGCTCCCGGGCCTGCGCCTTCGGAACGTGCCGGTCGGTGACGGCGCGGACGACGAGCGTCCGGCGGCGGCCCGGGACCGTGACCCGGAGCGTGTCGCCCGGCTTCACGGTCCGGTGGGGCTTCGCGGCGGCGCCGTTCAGGTCGACCTTGCCCCCCTCGCACGCCTCCTTCGCCTGCGAGCGCGTCGGGTAGACGCACGCGACGTCGAGGAAGACGTCGAGGCGGACGCCTCCGGCGTCCGCCTCCGTCTCCTGCTTCCGGTCCCGCGTCATCCGCGCGCGCCCGGCCGGGGAACGCCCCGGCGGGGAGCGCCGGGATTCCCCGGCCCCGCGGACATCTCAGAACACCGGCTTCTGGACGGTCCTGTCGAACGCGTAGGTGTACTGGTAGCCGAGGACCGACACCTTCTGGATGTACTTCGCCTCGACGATCACGTCCGACCCGTGACGTCGGATCTTGATGTCCTGGAGCAGGAGCGGCGTCCCCGCCTCCTGCGCGACGACGAAGATCTCGTACTGGATCTTGTCGAGCGACTTCACACCTGCGAAGTTCGCCTGCTCGCTCATCGCGTCGACCACCGAGTTCCCCGCCAGGTGCAGCGGGACGATCTTGAAGAGCGCGATCCCGACGAGAACGACGACGGCGATCCCGACGATCGTCCCGAACGCTCCCTCCCCCCGGGTACGTTTCCGGACCTTCATGTTTCGGCCTCCTGTTCCCTTCCTCCCGGCCGGTTCAGCGGACGACTCGGAGCGTCCGCTGCCAGCGGGTCCTCGAGAAAAAGTGTATCGCGCCGTCGAGAAACCGGCGCAGCCCGGCGCTCCGCCCCGAGAACGGCTCGCCCGGCGGGCAGACGGACCAGTAGACGAAGAGGGCACGCCCCCTGACGAGCTCGCCCGGCACGGGCCCGAAGACCCGGGAGTCCCTCGACTCGTCCCGGTTGTCCCCGAGCGCGAAGAAGGTTCCCGCCGGGAGGGTCCGGGGCGGCAGCTCGTCGCGGCCCCGGAGAAGGGCGGGGACGCCGCTCCCGGTCACGAGGGCCGGGTCGCGGTGGACGACCCAGGGCTCGTCGGGCTCGACCCCGTCCACGCGGAGCCGCTTGTCGCGGATCTCGACGGTCTCTCCGCCGAGGGCCACGGCCCTCTTGATGAAGTCGCGCCCCGGCTCCTCCGGGCTCCGGAAGACGACGACGTCGCCCCGCCGGAGCTCCCGGCGCGGGAGGATCGGTCCCCACGGGAGCTCGCGCGGGGCCCAGGCGAGCTTGTCGACGACCACGTGGTCGCCGACGAGGAGGCTCTCCTCCATCGACCCGCTCGGGATCTGGTACGCCTCGAAGAGGAACGCCTTCACGAAAAGGGCGAAGACGACGGCGACGAGGACCGCTTCGACGTACTCGCGGAGCGTCGCCAAGGGGCGCCGGCGGGGCGCGGGGCGGGAGGCCGGGGCGGCGTCGTCCGCCGGGGAGGACACGGCCCGCCGCCTCAGTCGACCTTCAGGACCGCCAGGAAGGCTTCCTGCGGGAGGTCGACGCGCCCGACCTTCTTCATCCGCTTCTTCCCTTCCTTCTGCTTCTCGAGGAGCTTCCTCTTCCGCGTGATGTCGCCGCCGTAGCACTTGGCGAGGACGTTCTTGCGGAGGGCCTTCACCGTCGAGCGGGCGAGGATCTTGCCGCCGATCGCCGCCTGGATGATGACCTCGAACATCTGCTGCGGGATCATCTCCTTCATCTTCTCCACGAGGGAGCGCCCCTTCGGCGTCGCCTTGTCGCGGTGGACGATGAAGGCGAGGGCGTCGACGGGCTCGGAGTTGATGAGGACGTCGAGCTTCACGAGGTCGGCGGGGGCGTAGCCGGTCAGCTGGTAGTCGAACGAGGCGTAGCCGCGCGAGACCGACTTGAGCTTGTCGTAGAAGTCGAGAATGACCTCGTTCAGCGGGAGGTCGTACTTCAGGACGGCGCGCTGCGTGCCGGCGTACTCGAGCGAGACCTGCCTCCCGCGACGCTCCTCGCAGAGCGCGAGGATCCCTCCGAGGTACTCGTCCTTCGTGATGATCGTCGCCAGGATCCGCGGTTCCTCGATCACGTCGATGAGCTGCGTCTCGGGGAGCTTCACCGGGTTCGAGATCTCGAGGACCTCGCCGCGCGTCGTCGTGATCCGGTAGGGGACGGACGGGGCGGTCGTGATGAGCGAGAGGTCGAACTCGCGCTCGAGCCGCTCCTGGATGATCTCGAGGTGGAGGAGCCCGAGGTAACCGCAGCGGAAGCCGAAGCCGAGTGCCGTCGACGACTCCGGCTCGAAGGTGAACGAGGCGTCGTTCAGCCGGAGCTTCTCCATGGCGTCGCGGAGGTTCTCGTAGTCGTCCGACTCGGTCGGGAAGACCGAGGCGAAGACCATCGGCTTGACGTCCTGGAAGCCTGGGAGCGCCTCGGTGGCGGGGCGCTCGGCCTCGGTCATCGTGTCGCCGATCTTCGTGGAGTGGAGGTCCTTGATGCCCGCGATGACGTACCCGACCATCCCGACCGTCAGCTCGGGGACGACCTGCTGCTTCGGCGTGAAGATGCCGACCTCCTGGACCTCGGAGACGAGGTCCATCCCGAGCATCTTGATCTTCATCCCGGGGCGGATCGCCCCGTCCTTGACGCGGACGAGGCAGGTCACGCCGCGGTAGACGTCGAACCAGGAGTCGAAGAGGAGGGCCCGGAGGGGGCCGGCGACGTTCCCCGTCGGTGCCGGGACGTCGTGGACGATGTGCTCGAGGAGCTCGCGGACGCCCGTCCCGACCTTCCCGGACGTCAGCGCCGCGTGCTGCGCCGGGATCCCGATGACCTCCTCGATCTGCTCGCGCGCCATCTCGGGGACCGCGCTCGGGAGGTCGACCTTGTTGATGCAGGGGACGATCGTCAGGTCGCCGTGGATCGCGAGGTAGGCGTTCGCGAGAGTCTGCGCTTCGACCCCCTGCGTCGCGTCGACGACGAGGACCGCCCCCTCGCAGGCCGCGAGCGACCGGGAGACCTCGTAGGTGAAGTCGACGTGGCCCGGCGTGTCGATCAGGTTCAGGGTCCAGTCCTGGCCGTCCTCGCCCCGGTAGTTCAGGGAGACGGCGCGGGCCTTGATCGTGATGCCGCGCTCCTTCTCGATCGGGTTGTCGTCGAGGACCTGCTCGCGCATCTCGCGGGCGGTCAGCGCGCCGGTGATCTCGAGGATCCGGTCGGAGAGGGTCGTCTTCCCGTGGTCGATGTGGGCGACGATCGAGAAGTTGCGGATGCGGGAGGGATCGGGCATGGCGTTTGCGGGCGGGGGGCGCCCGAACCCTTCATTCTAGTCGATCCGGGGCGCCTGGCCGTACCGGGCGGCCTCCGGCGCCGGCGGCCGGCCCGCGGCCGGGGAGCAGGAGGGGAGGCTCTCGAGCGGCCAGCGGGAGCGCGCCGG
>CAZNSS010000340.1:0-4944 GCA_964575465.1 uncultured Holophagales bacterium
GCCTCGCGGAAGCACTTGAGCGTCTTCTGGAGGTCGATGATGTAGATGCCGTTGCGCTTCCCGAAGATGTACTTCTTCATCTTCGGGTTCCAGCGCTTGGTCTGGTGCCCGAAGTGCACGCCCGCCTCGAGGAGCTCCTTCATCGTGATCTGGCTCATGGCTACCTCTTCGAGAACTGGAACCGGGCGCGGGCGCCGCGCTGGCCGTACTTCTTCCGCTCCTTCATCCGCGAATCGCGGACGAGGAGGCCCGCCTTCTTCAGGCTCGGCCGCAGCTCGAGGTTGAAGAGGCAGAGGGCGCGCGACAGGCCGTGGCGGATCGCGCCCGCCTGGCCCGCGCTCCCGCCGCCCGCGACGCGGGCGACGATGTCGAACTTTTCGGTCGACTCCGTCAGCTGAAGGGGCTGGCGGATGACCATCTTGAGGACGTCGTTCGGGAAGTACTGGTCGAAGGGGCGGTCGTTGACGACGAACGCGCCGCTACCGGGACGGAGGTAGACGCGGGCGACCGCCTCCTTCCGCCGGCCGATCGCGTGGTACTGCAGGTTGCTCACGATCTCTCCTCGGTCGTCACAGCGGCTTGGGGGCCTGGGCCACGTGCGGGTGGCTGGGACCCGCGTAGACCTTCAGCTTCTTGAACATCTTCTTGCCGAGCTTCGTCTTCGGGAGCATGCCGCGGACGGCCTCCTCGACGAGCTTCTCGGGACGCGTCGCGCGGAGCTTGTCGGCGCTCGTCGTCTTGAGGCCGCCCGGGAACCCCGTGTGGTGCCGGTACAGCTTCGCGGTCTCCTTGACGCCGGTCAGCGCGATCTTCTCGGCGTTCACGACGACGACGAAGTCGCCCGTGTCGAGGAACGGCGTGTAGGTCGGCTTCGACTTGCCCGTCAGGTGCATCGCGACGACGGTTGCGAGACGGCCCAGGACCTTGCCGTCGGCATCGACGACGATCCAGCGCCGCGGGAGCTCGTTCATCTTGGGGAGAGGCGTTCGGGAACTCACGGAAACTCAGCTCTCCGGTCGGAAGTTTCGGGGTGCGCGCACCGCGCCGCGCTCCTCGTCTCGAAAATTCAGGACCCGGCCGGGGCACTGAGAAAGACCGGGCTCCCGGGGAAGGACGCACCTTGCGCGAGAGATACCACGCGCAGGGCCGGGAAACATACTTCGGCCCTCGCGGGCTGTCAAGCAGGGGCCGGCGACCCGCTCCGACCGGGCTGCGCCGGGCTGCTTTACGGACCGTCCGGCGGAGGCTACCGTGCCGCCCCGTGAGCACGGCCCCGCCGCCGGGTCCCGACAAGGCCGCCGGGAAGATCCAGTCGATGTTCTCCCGGATCGCCCCGCGCTACGACCTCCTGAACAGGCTCCTCTCCGGCGGCACGGACGTCGCGTGGAGGGCCGAGGCGGCGCGCCTCCTCGCCCCCGGCCCCGGAGAAACCATCCTCGACCTCTGCTCGGGGACGGGCGACCTCGCGCTCGCGCTCAGGCGGCGGAGCCGCGGCGCGGCCCGCGTCGTCGCCGCCGACTTCACGTTCGAGATGCTCGCCCTCGGGCAGGGGAAGTTCCGCCGGAAGGGGGCGCCGATCGCCGAGGCCGGGGCCGACGGCATGCGCCTCCCCTTCGCCGACGGGACGTTCGACGGCGCCGCCGCCGCGTTCGGCGTCCGGAACTTCGAGGATCTCCACCGTGGGCTGCGGGAGCTCTGCCGAGTCCTGAAACCCGGCGGCCGGCTCGTCGTCCTCGAGTTCACCCCCGAGCCGAAGGGACCGCTCGCCCCGTTCGTCCGCTTCCACGTGAAGCGGCTCGTCCCGCTCCTCGGCCGGCTCGTCTCGAGGGACGCCTCGGCCTACCAGTACCTCCCCGACTCCGTCGGCCGCTGGCCCGCCCCCGACGCCCTCGCGGAGCGGATGCGCGCCGCGGGCTTCGCCTCGGTCGACGTCCGCCTTCTCGCCTTCGGCATCGCCGCCGCGCACGTCGCGCGGAAAGGAGCAGCATGACCGCCACGATCCTCGACGGCGCGAAGGTCGCCGCGGACATCCGCCGCGAGACGGCCGAGGCCGTCGCCGCCCTCGCCGCGCGCGGCGCGGTCCCCGGCCTCTCGGTGATCATCGCGGGGGAGGACCCCGGGAGCCAGGTCTACGTCCGCAACAAGGAGAAGAGCGCCCGCGAGGCGGGGATCCGCGCCGAGACGCTCCGCTTCCCCGCCACCGTCACCGAGGCGATGCTCCTCGCCGAGATCGGGCGGCTCAACGCGGCCCCGGAGGTCGACGCGATCCTCGTCCAGCTCCCGCTCCCTGGCGGCATCGGGGCCTCCCGCGTCCTCGAGGCGATCGATCCGGCGAAGGACGTCGACGGGTTCCACCCGCTGAACGTCGGCCGGCTCGTCCAGGGGAAGCCCGCCCCCGTCCCCTGCACCCCGGCCGGCGTCATGGAGCTCCTCCGCCGGGAGAACGTGCCGCTCCGGGGAACGCGCGCCGTCGTCCTCGGCCGGAGCGACATCGTCGGCAAGCCGATGGCGACCCTCCTGACGAAGGCCGACGCGACCGTCACCGTCGCCCACTCGAAGACGCGCGACCTCGCCGCGATCTGCGCCGAGGCCGACCTCCTCGTCGCCGCCATCGGCCGGCCGGCGTTCGTCACGGCCGAGTTCATCCGCGAGGGGGCCGTCGTGATCGACGTCGGGATCAACCGGATCGACACGGCGGCCGAGATCGCGCGCTGCTTCCCGGGGGACGAGGCGAAGGCCGCGGCGTTCGCGGCGAAGGGCTCGCTCCTCGTCGGCGACGTCCACCCGGTCGACGTCAGGCTCCGCGCCTCGCGCTACAGCCCCGTCCCCGGCGGTGTCGGGCCTCTCACGATCGCCCGCCTCCTCGCGAACACCGTCGACCTCTGCCGGGCCCGCCGGGGCCTCTGAGCGTGCTCCGCGTCGGGCTCACGGGAGGGATCGCCTCCGGCAAGAGCACGGTCGCGGCGCGCCTTCGCGAGCTGGGGATCCCGGTCCTCGACGCCGACCTCCTCGTCCGCGACCTCTACGAGCCCGGCCGCGCCGGGGCCGCCGCCGTCGCCGACGAGTTCGGTTCGGAGCTGCTCGACGAGAGGGGTGCCGTGAACCGCCCGCGCCTCTCCGCCCTCGCCTTCGCCGATCCCGCCGCCGTCTCGCGCCTCAACGCCCGGATCCACCCGCTCGTCCGCACAGAGACCGAACGCTGGCTCGCCGAGCGCGACGACGAAGGTCACGCCGCCGCCGTCGTCGAGGCGACGCTCCTCGTTGAGAACGCGGGCCGGGAACGCTACGACCTCCTCGTCGCCGTCTCGGCCCCGGAAGAGACCCGCCTCGCCCGGGCCCTCCATCGAGACCCGTCTTCGACCCGGGAGTCGGTCCTCGCCCGCATGCGCGCCCAGCTTTCCGACGAGGTGCGCAACGCCTCCTGCGACGTCGTGCTCGTCAGCGACGGGAACGTCGAGCAGCTCCGGGCCAAGGCGGACGCCCTCGCGCGCGAGCTCGGCGTCGGGTCCTGACGTGCCATCCCAGCCGGCCGATGCGGCGCGCAGACTGTAGAACGCAGACCAGACCCCGGGGCAGACCCCGAGGCACGAGGCGTCCGGATCAGGCCAGGAGGCGGCGGAGCTCGGCGAACGCCCTCGCCCGGTGAGAGCGTGAGTTCTTCTCCTCCGCGCTCATCTCCGCGAACGTCCGCGATTCCCCTTCGGGGACGAAGATCACGTCCCACCCGAATCCGTTCGCGCCGCGGGGCTCGGCCGCGAGCGACCCGGCGACGCGGCCCGACGCGACGACGACATCTCCCGACGTGGCGCCCGGCCAGGCGAGGCCGAGCGTCGAGACGGCCTCGACGCGCGGGTCGCCCCAGGCGTGCGCGAGCCGGGCGAAGCCGGCTTCCCCCACCGCCCCGACGGCCCACTTCGTCAGCGGCCCCGGGTACCCCTTCCAGGCGGGGAGCGCGAGGCCGGAGTCCTCGACGAGGACCGGGAGACCGAGGCGCTCCGTTCCGGCGAGCGCCTTGGCGACGACGACCTCGGCGAAGTCGAGGGACTGGATCTCGGGAAGCTCGAGCGTGCGGGCCGCGACGGGACGCCCGAGGAGCGCCGAGACCTCGCGGGCCTTCCCGGCGTTCGAGGTGAGGAAGACGAGACGCTCGAGCGACGGGCGCATTCAGCGCGGCGCGGGGAGCGGGACGCCGCGGGCGTCGAGCTTGACCCGGTAGCACGGCAGGCCGCGCGAGAGCCCCTTGAGCTTCACGTCGCCGAGCGGCTCGTAGGCGAAGTCGTCCGCGGTGAGGCGGGCGGTCTCCTCGCCGACGGCGACCTCGTTCGGCCCGGCGACGTACTCCTCGATCCGGGCCGCGACGTTCACGGTGTTGCCGAGGACGGTGTAGTCGACGCGCTGCGCCGACCCGATGTCGCCGACGACGGCGTTCCCCGTGTTGACGCCGATCCTCACCCCGATCGGGGGCTCCCCGCGGGCCACCCGCTCGACGTTCCAGGCCTTCACGCATTCGACGAGCTTGGAGGCGGCCGCGACGGCCCGGCGCGCGTGGTCGGGCTGGACGATCGGCGCGCCGAAGAAGGCCATCACGGCGTCGCCGATGAACTTGTCGAGCGTCCCCCCCTCCGCGAAGATCGCGTCCGCCGCGTACGTGAAGAAGGTCGAGAGGAACCGCGAGAGCGACTCGGGGTCCATCCCCTCGGCCGCGCTCGTGAAGCCGACGAGGTCGGCGAAGAAGACGGAGACGTTGCGCGTCCGCACCCGGTCGATGACACCGCTCGCGTCGGAGGCGATCTCCTCGACGACGCCGGGCGAGTGGTAGCGCGAAAGGCGCTCCCGGATCCGCTCCTCCTTCTCGATCCGCCGCTGGAGGCGCGCCCGCTCGATGGCGACGGCGGCGAAGTTCCCGAGGGCGGTCAGGAGGTCGAGGTCGTCGGCGGTGAAGCT
>CAZNSS010000341.1:0-4940 GCA_964575465.1 uncultured Holophagales bacterium
TCCGACGCGTTCCACGCCTCGAGCGCCTGCATCCGCTCCCGGAGCCACTCCTCGCTCAGCTGCCGCGAGTCGG
This sequence comes from uncultured Holophagales bacterium, assembly GCA_964575465.1. Taxonomy (GTDB): domain Bacteria; phylum Acidobacteriota; class Thermoanaerobaculia; order UBA5066; family UBA5066; genus UBA5066. The sequence continues at coordinate 74 of CAZNSS010000341.1, forward strand.
CAATCCGGAGGAGCCGCGCCCGCTGCTCCCCGGCGTCTCCGATCTCCGGGTGATGGTTGACCGCCCAGACGCGCGGCGTCCCGTCGTCGAAGCGGTCCAGCTCGGCCATCGTGATCGCCTCGCCCGGCTCGCCGTCCGGCGTCGACTCGAGAGAGAGGACGACGCCCGGCCCGCGGCCGGTCGGAAGGATGTCGAAGAGACGGCTGTCGAGGACCTGGATCCTCCCTCCCGCGCTCGCGTGGTGGAGGCCGGAGAACCAGGGGTGCTCCCGGGCCGCCTCCGTCAGGATGTTCGTGACGACCCCGGCGCTCTTCCCCTTCTCCGGGGGGCGGACGACGGCCTCACCGAAGCCGGCCCAGCGCGCGAGAAGGCCGAAGCTGTGGCAGATCCCGAAGAACGAGCTCTCGCGACTCGCGAGGAGCGCGTCGAAGAAACGCCAGAGGACGGGCTCCCAGGCCGGGTCCTCGAGGATCCCCTGCGCATGGGGCGAGATGCCGTCGTTCTCCCGCGGGTCGAGCGCCCCGGGCCCGCCCGTCCCGACCACGAGCGGGAAGCGGGACGCCGCGGACGGGACGGCGCAACCGAGCCGCACGTCGTAGGAGACGACGCGGACCCCCGGCGTTCCGGCACCCAGCGCCTTCCGCTCCTCCTGCGCGACCCGCATCAGCCGGTCGACGACGGAGGCGTGACCGAGGTTCGGGAAGCCGTGGTGCATGTCGAGCACCGCGACGTCGACGATGTTCTTCACGGCGGGCGGCTCGTCGTCGGGTCCGTCCACCCGCGCGTAGCTGACGCGGGGGTCGTCGACGACGAACAGGGCCAGCCTCTCGTCGTCGGGGTTCCCCGGGTCCCCGGCCGCCTCGGCGCGCGGGGGGAGGCTCAGGTCCCCTCCTCCTTGAGGGAGCGGGTCATCAGGCGCCCGACCGCCTCGCGGGGCGAGGTCGCGCCCGTGAGGATCGACGTCACCGTCTCGGAGATCGGCATCACCACTTCGACGCTCTGCGCGAGCTCGACGACCGCCGCCGCGGTGGACACTCCCTCGGCCACCTCGCCGCCGAGCGCCGTCAGCGCCTCCTCGACGCTCCTGCCCGCGGCGAGCGCGAGGCCGACGCGGCGGTTCCGCGAGAGGTCGCCCGTGGCGGTGAGGATGAGGTCCCCGACCCCCGCGAGGCCCGCGAACGTCTCGGGAAGGCCGCCGAGGCGTGTCCCCAGCCGGCGGATCTCGGCGACGCCGCGGGTCAGGAGGGCGGCCCGCGTGTTCTGACCGAGCTTCAGGCCGTCGACGATGCCGGCGGCGATCGCAATGACGTTCTTCGTCGCGCCCGAGATCTCGACACCGACGACGTCGGTCGACCGGTAGAGGCGGAACGTCGGCGAGGCGAGACCCTTCTGGAGGCGCGCCGCGAGGTCGGAGTCGGGACAGGCGACGACGGCCGCGGCCGGGAGGCCCCGCGCCACCTCGGCCGCGAAGGTCGGTCCCGAGAGGACCGCGATCGGGACGTCGGGCCCGAGGATGTCGCGCATCATCTGGGTCGTCCGGCGGTGGGTCCCGATCTCGATCCCCTTCGACGTCGAGATGACCGGGACCCCGGCGCCGAGAAACCCCGCGAGACGCTTCAGCTCGCTCGCGGTCCACTGGACCGAGACCGACCAGAGGACCGCTTCCGCACCGTCGAACGCTTCCTCGGGGCTCATCGTCGGCTCGACGAGCGTCGGGATCGCCTCGATGCCCGGGAACGACGGGTGGGCGCGCGTCCGCGCGATGTCTTCGACGATGTCGGCCCGGTAGCCGAGGAGGCTGACGGCGTGCCCCGCCCTCGCCCCGTGGATGGCCAGGGCCGTCCCCCAGGCTCCGGTACCGACGATCGCGATCTTCTTCACGCCGTGCCTCCCCTCTCCATCAGCCAGCCGCGGATCATCGCCAGCGAGGCCGACGTCGTCCAGCGCCGCACCATCGCCCGGTCTCCGGGGAGGACGATCCGTTCGTGACGCGCGGGGCCGTCGCCGGCGTCGAGCGCCACGTGGACGGTCCCGACCGGCTTCTCGGGCGTCCCGCCGCCGGGGCCCGCGATGCCCGTCACCCCGAGGCCCGCGGAGGCGCCGAAGCGGAGCCGCGCCCCGGCGGCCATCTCCCGCGCGACCTCCTCGGAAACCGCCCCGTGCTTCTCCAGCGTCTCCGGCGAGACCCCGACGAGCGCGACCTTCGCTTCGTTCGCGTAGGCGACGACGCCGCCGAGGAACCAGCCCGACGAGCCGGCCACGTCCGTCAGGCGCGTGGCGACCATCCCGCCCGTGCACGACTCCGCGAGGGCCACGGTGAGACCCGCGGCGCCGAGGAGCCCGCCAACGACCGCCTCGAGCGTCTCGTCGTTCCGGCCGAAGAGGGGCGCGCCGACGGCCTCGCGGAAGTCGGCCTCGATCGCGTCGAGGACGCCATCGGCCTCGGCCTGGACCCCTCGCGCGGCGAAGTGGAGCTGGACCTCTCCCGGCGACGACGCCAGGATCGTCATCTCGTGCCCCGGGTGGGCCTCGTAGACGGGGCGGACGAGCTCCTCGACAGCGCTCTCCCCGAGGCCGACGACCTTCAGGACGCGGCGGTGGACGCCGGGGGGCGTCCCCCCACTCGTGAGGCGCGGCCGGACGCTCTCGGCGAAGATCGCCTTCATCTCCCACGGCACGCCCGGGAGGAGGACGATCGTCTTCCCGCCGTCCTCTACGAGGTAGGCGGGCGCCGTGCCGCGCCGGTTCGGGAGGACGACGGAGCCCTCGATGACGTCGGCCTGCTTGGCGTTCACCTCGGGCATCTCGCGCCCGCGCTTCCTCCAGCGCTCGCGGAGGCGCGCGAGGATCTCCTCGTCGCGGACGAGCTCGCGCCCGAGGAGCGCCGCCACGGCCTCCTTCGTCCGGTCGTCCGCGGTCGGCCCGAGGCCGCCGGTGACGACGAGGAGCGGCGCCCGCTCGAGCGCCCAGCCGAGCTCGGCGAGGAGGTGCTCCCAGCCGTCGCCGACGCACGCCTTCCTCGTGACGCCCACGCCGATCGCCTCGAGCTCCCCCGTCAGCCAGAGGGAGTTCGTGTCGACGCGCGTCGTCCCGAGGAGCTCGCTCCCGACGGCGAGGACCGAGGCCGTCCTCGTCACGCCAGGACCTCTTCCTCGAGCTTCTTCACCGCTGCCTCCCACGCCGCGTACCTCTCGTCCAGCGCCCTTCTCGCCTCGTCGCGCGAGAGGGCCAGCTCTCGCGTGCGCGGGCCGTCCTTCCAGGCGGCGGGGTCGGCGAGCGCGGCGTCGATCTCGCGGATCCGCTCCTCGAAGAGGGAGACCTCCTCCTCGAGCGCTTCCACCTCGCGGCGCGCCCTCGCCCGCTGCCTCTCGGCCTGGCGGTCGGGCCGGCGGGCCGCCTTCGACGCCCCCTCGGCCGGAGCGGGGCGCACCGGGGCCTCCGCCGTCGACCGCTCTGCCGCGCGCCGTCGCGCGAGGTCGGACCAGTTCCCGGGCCAGAGCGACGCCTCCCGGTCCTTCACCTCGAGGACGTGGGTGGCGATCCGGTCGATGAACCAGCGGTCGTGGGAGACGAAGACGATCGTCCCCTCGAAGTCGAGGAGCGCCTCCTCGAGCCTCTCCCGGGAGTCGAGGTCGAGGTGGTTCGTCGGCTCGTCGAGGAGGAGGAGGTTCGCGCCGCCGAACACGATCCGGGCCAGCGAGAGGCGCCCCTTCTCTCCGCCGGAGAGGGTGCCGACCCTCTGCCCCACCTCGTCGCCGCGGAAGTCGAAGAGGGCGAGGAAGTCGCGCGCCTCGCCGTCGAGGAGCGACGGGTCGAGGTCGCGGACGACGTCGAGGACCGTCCAGGAGGGAGGGAGGTCGCGCATCTCCTGGTCGTAGTAGCCGACGAGGACCCCCGACCCGGGAACGGCGCTCCCGCCGAGCGGCGGCAGGACGCGGGCGATCGTCCTCAGGAGCGTCGTCTTGCCGCAGCCGTTCGGCCCCCAGAGGGCGACGCGCTCGCCGCGGCGGAGGAGGAACGAGACGGGCGCCAGCAGCGGCCCGGTCTCGGGGTACCCCGGCACGAGCCCCTTCATCTCGAGGACCCGGTCGCCGGAGGAGCGCGCCTCCTCGAACCGGAACGTCACCTCGTTCGCGTCCTCGCGCGGCGCCTCGACCCTCTCCAGCTTCGCGAGCATCTTCCGGCGGGCCTGCGCCTGCCTGGTCTTCTGCCCGGCGATGTTCCGCTGGATGAAGTCCTCGGTCCGCTCGACGAGCTTGCGCTGCTCCTCGGCGGCCTTGGCGCGGATCCGGTCCCTCTCGGCCTTCAGCTTCCGGTAGGCGTCGTAGTCGCCCGGGTACTCCTCGAGGACCCCGTGCGCGACCTCGACGATCCGGTCGGCCACGGCGTTGAGGAACCGCCGGTCGTGCGAGACGACGAGCGCCGCCTGTCCCGCCCCTTCCTTCCTCTCGACGAGCCACGACTCCAGGAACTCGAGGCCCGCCAGGTCGAGGTGGTTCGTCGGCTCGTCGAGGAGAAGCACCGAAGCGTCGCCGAGGAGGAGCCGCGCCATCTGTGCGCGGTGCTTCTGCCCCCCCGAGAGCTCGCCGACGGGCCGGCCCCACGTCTCCCGCCCGAGCCCGACCCCGAGGAGGACCCGCTCCACCCGGGCGTCCGCCTCGTAGCCACCGTTCCGCTCGAAGCGCTCGCGGACGGCGTCGTGCTCTGCGAGGAGCGGGTCGACGGCCCGGGGAGAACCGGGCGAGGAGGCCGCGGCGATCGCCTCCTCGAGGCGGCGCATCTCGGTCTCGAGGCCGCGAAGCCCCTCCTGCGCCCGCGAGACGAAGTCGCGGAGGGGCTCGTCCCCCTCGGGCTCGACGGCCTGCTC
>CAZNSS010000342.1:0-4918 GCA_964575465.1 uncultured Holophagales bacterium
GCGATGGAGCGCCGGACGATCCTCGACTGGATGATCGCGCCCCGGCTGCGCGCCGTTCCCGGCGTCACAGAGGTCAACACCTGGGGCGGCCTTCCGAAGCAGTACCAGGTCGTCGTCGATCCCGCGAAACTGCGGGCGCACGGCCTGTCCCTGAAGGAGGTCTTCGAGGCCGTCGAGCGAGGCAACGCGAACGCCGGCGGCGGCTACATCGAGCACAACCGCGAGCAGTACATCGTCCGCGGGGAGGGCCTCGTCAGCTCGCTCTCCGACATCGAGAAGATCGTGCTGAAGGCCGCCCCCGAGGGAACGCCCGTCACCGTCGGCGCCGTCGCGCAGGTGCGGGAAGGGTCGATGCTGCGAATCGGCGTCGCCACGGCGGACGGCCACGGCGAGACCGTGATCGGCCTCGTCCAGATGCTCGCGGGTGAGAACGCGCTCCAGGTCGCGACGCGTGCCCGCGAGGCTGTGGAAGAGCTCCAGCCGACGCTCCCGAAGGGAATCAGAGTCGTTCCCTACTACGACCGGGCCGCCCTCGTCCGAAGGGTGATCCGCACCGTCGAGACGAACCTCCTCGAGGGGAGCATCCTCGTCATCGCCGTGCTTTTCGCGTTCCTCGGGAACGTGCGCGCGGCCCTCATCGTGGCCTCCGCGATCCCTCTCTCGATGCTCCTGGCCTTCACGGGGATGGTCGAGTCGCGGATCTCGGCAAACCTCATGAGCCTCGGGGCCATCGACTTCGGGCTGATCGTGGACGGGGCCGTCGTCCTCATCGAGAACGTCGTCCGGCGGCTCTCCGAGCCAGAAGGGCGCGACAAGACGGTGCGCCAGCTCACGGCCGAGGCTGCCCACGAGGTCGTCCGGCCGATCACCTTCGGCATCGGCATCATCATCCTCGTCTACCTTCCCATCCTGAGCCTCCAGGGCGTCGAGGGAAAGATGTTCAAGCCGATGGCCTGGACCGTGGTCTTCGCCCTGGCCGGCTCCCTCCTGCTCACGTTGACCCTCACCCCGGTCCTGGCGTCGCTCTTCCTGAAGAAGACGGGGCACGACCACGAGCCTCGCTTCGTCGGAAAGCTGCGGGTTCTGTACCTTCGCGGCCTCGACGTCTGCCTCTCCCGGCGGGCCCCCGTGGTCATCGCCGCGGTCGTCCTCGTCGCCGTGGGCGCCGCCGTCGCCTCGACGCTCGGGGGCGAGTTCCTGCCTCGCCTCGACGAGGGCGACCTTTCGATCAGCGCCGTCCGCCCCCCCTCCGTGGGCATCTCCGAGGTCGCGGCCAGCACGGGGCGGATCGAGCGGGTCCTGAAGAGGTTCCCGGAGGTGATCACTGTGGTGAGCCGGTCGGGTAGCCCGGAGCTCGCCACCGACGTCATGGGGATCGAGCTCGGGGACGTCTTCGTGATGCTGAAGCCGAAGGACGAATGGACGTCGGCCAAATCCAAGGGGGAGCTCGTCGAGAAGATGGCGGAGGCCCTCGGCGAGACCGTTCCCGGCGTCGGCTTCTCCTTCCAGCAGCCGATCGAGATGCGCTTCAACGAGCTCATCGCGGGCGTGAGATCGGACGTCGGCATCAAGCTCTTCGGAGACGACCTCGAGCTCCTCCGGCAGAAGGGCGAGGAGATCGCGCGGGTCGTCGCCACCGTGCCCGGCGCGGCCGACGTCAAGGCGGAGCAGACAGCCGGTCTCCCGGTGCTCCGTGTGAAGGTCGATCGCGATCGCTGCGCCCGTTACGGCATCTCAGTAGGCGACGTGCTCGACACGGTCGAGGCGGCGCGGGCCGGGAAGATCGTCGGGACCGTGTTCGAAGGTCAGCGCCGCTTCTCACTTGCGGTGCGGTTCGACGACTCGGCGGCCCAGACGATCGAGGGCCTCCGGAACGTGCCCGTCGCGGCCCCCGGCGGTGCCCTCGTCCCGCTCGGACAGCTGGCCGACATCGTCCTGGACACCGGGCCGTCCCAGATCTCGCGCGAGGCCGTGAAGCGCCGCGTCGTCGTCGAGGTGAACGTCCGGGGCCGCGACGTCGCGTCCTTCGTGACGGAGACGAAGGCGAAGCTCCAGAGCGCCGTCAAGCTCCCCGACGGTTACTACATCCGCTGGGGAGGCCAGTTCGAGAACCTCGAGAGAGCGTCCCGGAGGCTGATGGTCGTCGTGCCGCTCGCCCTCGCCCTGATCTTCGCGATGCTCTACTTCACCTTCGGGGCGCTGAAGCCGGCCGTTCTCATCTACCTCAACGTCCCGCTGGCCGCCACGGGCGGAGTCATCGCACTGGCCCTCCGAGGGCTTCCCTTCTCGATTGCCGCGGCCGTCGGGTTCATCGCGCTCTTCGGCGTCGCCGTCCTGAACGGCGTCGTCCTGATGACGCAAATCCGCGACCTCGAGGCACGATCACACCTGGACATCGCCGACGTCCTTCGAAAGGCGTGCGGACTGCGCCTCCGTCCGGTACTGATGACCGCCCTCGTCGCATCCCTCGGCTTCGTGCCGATGGCGCTCGCGACCGGGTCGGGCGCCGAGGTCCAGCGGCCGCTGGCCACTGTCGTGATCGGCGGCCTCGTGACCTCGACGATACTCACGCTCTTCATCCTCCCCACGATCTACAGCTTCTTCGGCCGGCCTGGCCGCGCCGCGATGACGGAGGCTTCCCATGAGCAGTGATTCGATGCACGCCGTCGTTGCCGTCATTCAGCCCTTCATGCTGGAACAGGTCGTCGATGCCCTCCGTCTCGTCCCGAGCTTCCCGGGAATGAGCGTGAGTGAGCTTCGCGGATTCGGCCGTCGCTGCGCCCACGCGCCGCACCGGGGCGAGCGAACGGAGGTGGAGCCTTTCGAGGAGAAGCTCCGGATCGAGATCTTCTGTCGCGACGCAGAGCTGAAGTCGATCCTTGACACGATCTGGCGGGCGGCACATACAGGGAACCCGGGCGACGGGAAAGTCTTCGTCAGCCCTCTCGCCCGGGTCGTCGGTATTCGGACCGGCGAGGAGGGACCCGAGGTCCTCCTCTGCGGCTACCCAGACGACAACCCCAATGGCTGATTCCGCCTCCCTCGCCCCGCTCTCATTCTGGAGGTCCCCCGCCGTCCGGCGAGTCCTCGCCGGCGGCGTCCTCCTCGCCGGCGGCCTCGCCCTGGAGCAGCTCGGATTCGGCCATGCCTGGGTCGTTCCGCTCTACCTCGCCTCGATCCTCCTCTCAGGCGCGGACTGGGGCCGCCACGGCTGGGAGGAGCTCGTCCACTGCCGGGAGGTCGGCATCGAGGCCCTCATGGCCGCGGCAGCCATTGGCGCCGCGGCCCTCGGCCTGTGGGACGAGGCCGCTGCGCTCGTCTTCCTCTACGGTCTGGCCGAATCCGTCGAGCACCTCACGTACGACCGGGCGAAACGCGCGATCGAACGCCTCCTCGACCTCGTCCCCGCTCAGGCGAGCGTCCTCCGGGATGGAACCGAGACCATCGTGGAGGCCGCACGCCTCCAGCGGGGGGATCGGATTCGCGTCCGTCCCGGCGAATCGATTCCCACGGACGGTGTCGTCGAAGAGGGCTCCTCGGCCGTCGACGAGTCCAGCCTCACCGGCGAGCCCATACCGATCGAGAAGAAGCCCGGAGAGCGACTCTTCGCCGGCACCCTGAACCGGACCGGAAGCCTCGTCTTCCGCGCCACCGCCGCCGCGGACGAGAACTCCGTGAGCCGCCTCGTGAAGCTCGTCGAGACGGCCCAGAAGTCCAAGGGCCGGAGCCAGCAGCTCGTCGAGCGCTTCACCAACATCTACTCTCCCCTCGTCCTCGGAGCCGCGGTGCTCCTTCTCCTCGTCCCCATCGCAACCGGCGCGAGCTTCTCCGTGTGGGCGCGATACGCCGTCGTCCTCCTCGTCGCGGCGGCTCCCTGCGCTCTCGCGATGTCGACGCCCGTGGCATTCGCGGCCGGAATGTCTGCCGCAGGTCGCCACGGCATCCTGATCAAGGGCGGCCGGTACCTCGAGGTACTCGGCCGGGTTCGGACCGTTGCCTTCGACAAGACCGGGACGCTCACGCGCGGGCGGCCGGAGCTCGTCGTCGTGGAGCCCGCGGAGGGCACGACGGCCTGGGAGCTGCTCTGGAAGGCAACCTCCATCGAGGCGCTCTCTGAGCATCCGCTGGCCGAAGCGGTTCTCCGAGCAGCCAAGGCGAAGGGCGTTGAAGCGTCCCGTGCCGTCAGCGAGTTCCGGGCGCTCCCGGGCGCGGGTGTCGAGGGCATCGTCGACGGCGAGCGCGTGCAGATCCTCCAGCCGGACGCCGGAGGCGCACCCTTCGGCGGTCTCGGACACCGGCTCGAGGAGCTTGCAGGTACGGGCATCACGCCAGCGATCGTCGTCGCCGGCGGCCGTCTCCTCGGAATCCTCGGCTTTCGCGATGAGCCCAGACCCGAAGCGGCCGCGGCGCTCCGCCGCCTTCGAGCGGCAGGCGTCACCCGGCTCGTCGTCCTCTCGGGCGACCGACCCCTCGTTGCCCAAAACGTCGCACAGGCGGTCGGCATCGACGAGGCTCGCGGGGGGCTCCGGCCCGAAGACAAGGTCAAGGCCGTACAGTCGCTCTCGTTGGAGTCCGGTCCGCTCGCGATGGTCGGCGACGGGATCAACGACGCGCCGGCGCTGGCCGCCGCCGACGTCGGCATCGCGATGGGAGCGCTCGGGAGCGACGCCTCGATCGAGGCTGCGGACGTGGCCCTGATGGCTGACAGCCTCGAGCACCTCGACGAAGCCTTCCTCATCGGCCGGCGCGTCCGGTCGATCGTCCGACAGAACGTCGTCTTCTCCATCGTCGTGCTGGCGGTCCTGATACCGGTGGCGCTCAGCGGGGTCATCAGCATCACGATGACGGTCGTCGCCCACGAAGCGGCGGAGCTGCTCGCCGTCGCGAACGGCCTTCGCGCGCTGAAGGGAGGACGGCA
>CAZNSS010000343.1:0-4905 GCA_964575465.1 uncultured Holophagales bacterium
CGGTCGATCTCCTTGCGGACGTCCTCGTCGAGGACGAGCGCGTCGAGCTTCTCCTTCAGCCCCTTCAGGTCGTCGTCGCCGTCCTCCCCCTCGCCGAGCTCCTTCTGGATCGCCTTCAGCTGCTGGCGGAGGAACATCTCCCTCTGGCGGTCGCCCAGCTCCTCCTGGACCTTCGACTTGATCTCCTCCTGGGCCTCGAGGACGTCGATCTGCCGCTGGACGTGGACGAGCGTGCGCCGGACGCGGTCCTCGACCGAGAGCGTCTCGAGGAGGAGCTGCCGCTCGGCCGTCGGGATGTCGATGTAGCCGGCGACGAGGTCGGCCAGCCGGCCCGGGTCGTCGGCCTCGGAGAGGACGTTCGCGACCGCCTCGTCGGGAAGGCCGAGCTTCTTGGCGAGCTCCGCCGAGCGCTCCTTCAGTTCCTTCAGGAGAGCGACGAACGCCGTGTTCGTCGTGTCGAGCGGAGGCATCTCCGACGCCTCGACGACGACGGCCTCGAGCCGGCCGTCCTTCTCCTGGATCCTCATGGCGATGCCACGGGCCTTCCCCTGGAGGAGGAGGCGCGCCCCGCCGACGCCGCGCTGGATCGGACCGATGGACGCAATGGTCCCGACGGTGTGGAGGAGCTCGGGGGTCACCGCTTCGACGTCCTGCCGCTGGGTGATCGCGAAGACGAGCTGCTCGGGGCTCTTCATCGCCGTCTCGATGGCGTGGAGCGTTCCGGGACGGCCTGCGGCGATCGGGAAGCTCACGCCCGGGAAGAGGACGGCGTTGCGAAGAGGAATGACCGGGAGAATCTGGGAAGGCTGCATTCTGACCTTTCGAGTCGACCTAACGCGGAAGACTCAAGATTAAAGTTTAGCGTCATCAACTTAGATTTTCAAGTCAAGGGCAAACGTAGCGAGCGATCAGGACGGCTGGCTTCGACGCAACCCGCGGTCGCAGCCCGTCCCGGCCCTGAGCGAGACAACCTCCCTACGCGCCGGGGGATTCCCGAAGGGCGGCGAGCGCGCCTTCCGCCGCCTCGCGAAACGCCCGCGAGACGCCTCCGACGCCCAGCTTCACCCCGCCGAAGACGCGCGAGACGAGAAGCCCCCCCTCGAGGTCATCCCGCCGGAGGAGCTCGAGCATCAGGCGGCCGGGATGCCCGACCTCGCCGTCGTCCTTTGACCGTTCGACGAGGGAGCCGGAGGCGTCGCGCCCCCGGAACGCCCAGCAGTGGTGATTCGCCTTCCGGTACTCGCTCTTCGCCGCCTTGACGGCGGCGAGGACGTCGTCCTCCGTCGCCGCCGGGAGGACGACGGCGAAGAAGCGGGAGCGCTCGACGGTGGCCTTGAAGGTCGCGGCGCGCGGAATCCTCACGCACCGACGTTAGCAGGCGAGGCGCGAGAATGGGCCGGAAGACCGTGGATCCCGCCGTGAGGCTCGCCCGCACCGCCCTGCTCGCAACCGCGCTCGCCGCCGGCCCGGCCGGGCGAACGCCCGGCGCTCCTTGCGGGAGCCTCGACGAGCTGCGCGCCCGGCTCGCCGCCACGCCGTCCGCAGAGGGACGGGCCGACGCCGCCGCGACGTTCGCCACCTGCGCCGAGAACGCGGGGACACCGCTCCTCTTCCCCTCGCGCGACGCCGCACGCGTCCGCGCCCTCTTCGTCTTCCGCTCCGCCGCCCCGCGGGTCTTCCTCGCGGGCGACCTGAACGGCTGGAGCACGACCTCGCATCCTCTCGAGAAGCTGGCCGGGACCGATCTCCACGTCCTCGCGGTGGACGTCGTCGACGGCGCCCGCCTCGACTACAAGCTCGTCGTCGGCGGGACGGAGTGGACGCTCGACCCCTGGAACCCGCGCACGATGCCCGGCGGCTTCGGGCCGAACTCGGAGCTGCGGACGACTTCGTACCGGCCCCCGGCCGACGTGGAGCCGAAGCCGGGCAGCCGCCCCGGCCGGTTCGAGCAGCTGACGGTCGAGAGCCGCGCCCTGGGCGGAACGCGGCGCGTCGTCGCCTGGGTCCCGCCGGGACTCGAGGCCGGGAAAGGCCCGGTCCCGGCGCTCTACCTCCTCGACGGCCTCGACTACCGGGAGTTCGGCCGCGTCCACGTCGTCGCGGCGAACCTCGTCTCGGAAGGAAGGCTCCCACCGCTTCTCCTCGTCCTCGTCCCCCCGGTGGACCGCGGGACGGAGTACGAGCGGCGCGAGGCGTTCGAGCGGTTCCTCGCCGGCGAGCTCGTGCCGGCTGTCGAGGCGCGCTGGAGCGTCCGCAGGGACCCGGCGGGACGCGGCGTGATGGGGGCCTCCCTCGGCGCCTTCGCCGCGCTCTCCGCCACCGCGAGGACGGGCCTTTTCGGCCGCTGCGGCGCGCAGTCGACCGGGAACGCCGTCCCGGCGAACCTCGACGCGCTCCTCGCGGACCTCGCGCGCCTCCCCGCGGGCGCGGCGCGGTTCCACGTCGACGTCGGGACGTTCGAGTCGGACCTCCACGGCTCGGACCTCCTCGCGGTGAGCCGGCGGCTCCGACCGGTCCTCGCGCGCCGGCAGGCGCTCGAGTACCTCGAGGTCCCGGAAGGGCACAGCTGGGGGTCGTGGCGCGCCCGCCTCGCGGAAGCGCTCACGTTCTTCTGGGGAGACTCCATCCCTGCCGCGGAGGGGGCGCCGCGCCCGCTCGATTCACCGCTCGAAGGAGCCGCAAGATTCTCCGGAGGCCCTGCGAGCCTCGACGTGAAGGACGCCGACCTCGTCGAGGTCGTGCGGACCCTCACGGCCGACAGAGGCCTCTCCGTCGTCTGGCCGCCCGGTTTCGCGGGTACGGTCACGGCGACGCTCCGCGACGTCGCGTGGGACGAGGCGCTCCACCTCGTCCTCGCCGCGAACGGCTGGGATTACGTCCGCGAGGGGCGGGTCGTCCGGATCGTCCGCCACGACGCGCCCGGCCCCTGAGCCTTCCCCCGGCCCCTCGGCGGCCGGCAGCCGAACGCCCACGGCGAGACGGGGCTTAAGATCCGGCGCCGTTCACCCGGCACCGATCGACGCAGCCGATGAGTCATCCTTCCGAGGCCATGGCCCGCCCCACCGGGGCCGACGCCGAGCCCGGGGCGCCGCCTCCTCCTCCCCGTTCCAGGGCGTGCCTCCTCGGCGTTCTCGGGGCCGTCGCGACGGCCGTGCTCCTCCGCCTTGCGGGTCTCCGGAGCCTGCAGGCCGAGATCTACGGCGACATCGCGATCGTCCGCAAGTATCTCGACTTCATCCGGCAGGGAGAATGGCCCTGCCACTTCGAGCTCAGCTCGGGGCCTCTCTACCACTACCTCGTCATGCCGGTGATCGCCGTGGCGGGGCCGGGCTACCTCGGGATGAAGCTCGCGTCCGTCACCGTCAGCCTCGGCGTCCTCGCCGCCACGTTCGCAGTCGGCAGGCGGCTCGGCGGCGACCGCCTCGCCCTGCCGTCGCTCTTCGTCGCGGGCGTCTCCTCGTGGCTCCTGATCTTCAGCCGCCTCGGCAACTCCCAGATCGTGGTCCCCCTGCTCGCGACCACCTCGCTCTGGCTCCTGGTCCGTTTCGTGAAGGAGCAGCGGCGCCGCGACCTGGTCCTCTCGGCGGCGGTCGCCGCCCTCGGCGTCTACGGGTATCCCCAGTCGTTCATCCTCGCGCCCGTCATGGCGGCGACCCTCCTCGGCCTCAGGGTCACGGGCCTGAACGTTCGCTGGAAGGACATCGGGCTCTTCGTGGCCACGTCGCTCGTGGTGGCCCTCCCCTTCGTCGGGATCGTCCGCGAGGATCCTGCAAACTTCTTCACCGGCTACATCGGAGGGAAGATCCACCCGGAGGGGGGGATCCTCCGGCCCCTGCTGGAGAACTGCGGGAAGGTCGCGCTGTCGCTCCACGTCCGCGGCGACAACGTGTTCCGCAGCAACCCGGCGGGCCGGCCGCACCTGGACGCCGTCAGCGGGGTCCTGTTTCTCCTCGGCGTGGCGTTCTGGCTGCGCCCCGAGCGCCGCCGATGGAGCCCGGCCGTCTTCCTGCCGTTCGTCCTCCAGCACGTCCCGTCGCTGCTCGTCCTGCGCTCCGGGGCCGAGGTCCCCTCCGCGTCCCGTGCCCTCGGCGCGGCGCCCGAGGCCTACCTCCTCGTGGCCAGCGGCGTCCTGCTCCTCCTGGATCTCGTGGCCCGTTTCCGCGGCGCCCGCCCCGTCGTGGCCGTGCTTCTCCTCGGAAGCGTTCTCGTGCTCAACGTCCACCGCTACCTGTTCGAGTACCTCCCGGGGCTGCCGTACGCCAACACGCCGATAGCGGCGCTCGTCTCCGCCTACGTCAACGACCTCGCGCCCGGGACGGACGTCTACCTCGTCGGCTGCTGCTGGAAGGACGGGATGCCCGAACCGAAGGGAATCGAGTTCGGCCTCGACCGTCCCGAGCGGCTCCACCGGCTCGAGCCGGGAGAGGTCTCCTGCAAAACGCTCTCGCGCCTTTCCGGGCCGGCCGTCCTGATCTGGGACTTCAGCGCGCCTCTCCCCGGCCCCGACCTCGCCCCGTGCGCAGGCTGGCTTCCCGCGCAGCTGTACCTGAGCCCCCGGGGGCGACCCGTCTTCTTAGCCGCCCCCCTCCGCCGCGACGGAGAGGGGACGGCCCCCGCGAGCTGACGAGGCCCGGGCGGACGCCGGCGTCAGGCGTCCACGGTCTCGCGGTTCGAGCTCTGGTAGACGAAGGCGGCGAGCGCGAGGAAGACGGCGAGGCCGAGCCAGTTCCCCCAGGCGGCGAGCCACGCGCCGACCCCGGGGAGCTTCGTCAGGTCGGGGACGAGCGTCCGCCCCGTCGAGTCCTCGAAGAACTTCAGGAGCGCCGCGAGGACGCCGACGAGCGCGCCTCCCGCGATGAAGCCCGAGGCGATGAGCGTCCCCTTCTCGTGCCGCGCCTTCGCGAG
>CAZNSS010000344.1:0-4892 GCA_964575465.1 uncultured Holophagales bacterium
CGCGCGGCGCGGCGATCCTCCTCAACTCGCACCTCCTCTCCGAGATCGAGATGACCTGCGACCGGGTGGCCGTCCTCCGGAAAGGGAAGGCGGTCGCGAACGGGCGGATCGCGGACCTGACCGCCCAGGGTTTCGCCTACCGCTTCGTCGGCACGGGCGTCGACGAGGCCCTCCTGGGCCTCTTCCGCGAGACGGGCGCCGGCGCCGAGCGCGTGAACGGCCACGTGAAGCTGACGGCGCGGGACGCCGGGCACCTGAACGCCCTCGTCGACGCGGCCCGCTCCCGCGGCGTCCTCGTCACCGAGCTGACGCCGCTCCGTTCCACGCTCGAGGACGTCTTCGTCGACCTCGTGAAGGCGGGCGACGCGGTCGAGGCGGGCGGGGCGAACGGCGCCCCCCTGCCGGAAGGGAGGCCCCGGTGAAGGTGCTCTTCGCCAACGTCGAGGAGGTCTTCCGCGAGGCCGCGGCGCGCTGGACGCTCGTGGCCTACGCGGCCCTCTCGACGCTCTTCATCGGCCTCTTCGCCATCGCCGTGAACCTCGACGTCGTCGACGGCGCCCTCGCCGGCGCGAAGCTCTTCGGCCGGGAGCTCCACATGGGGCCGAAGACCGTCGACCTCGACAGGCTCGTCCTCGGCTTCGAGTCGGGCTTCTCGGGCTTCCTCTACGTCGTCGCGACGTTCCTCGCCGTCTTCGCGACCGCGCACCTCGTTCCGCGCCTGCAGGAGAAGGGGACGATCGACCTCTACCTCTCCCGTCCCGTCAGCCGCGTCGGGCTCCTCCTCTCGCGGTACGCGGGCGGCCTCCTCCTGGCGGGGCTGAACGTCGCCTACCTCATCGGCACGATGGGGCTCCTCATCCGGTGGAAGACGGGGGTCGTCCACCCTCGCTTCTTCCTCGGTGGCCTCATCATCTTCTTCACGATCGCGACGCTGATGGCCTTCGCGTTCCTGGTCGGGGTCGTCACCTCCTCGACGGCCGTCGCGATCATGGCGACGTTCGCGGTCTTCTTCGTCGCGGCGATCCTCTCCGGCCACAAGCACATCGAGGCGGCCCTCTCGGCGGAGTGGGCGGCCCGGCTCGTCCGCGGCCTCTACTGGGCGCTCCCGAAGACGGGCCAGCTCGCCCAGGTCACCGTCGACTACGTCTCCTACGGCGAGCTCGCCCGTCGCACGCGCGACATCGACCACCTCGCCGTCTTCGCCTCGACCGGCCTCTTCGGTCTCGTCTCGCTCGCGCTCTCCGCGCTCCTCTTCCGGAGAAAGGACTTCTGACATGAAGCGCTTCGCCCTCCTCGCCCTCGCCACGGCCCTCGCTCTCCCGGCCGCCGCGGCCCGCCCGACGGACGACGCCCTCGCGCTCGTCCCGCCCGATTCCGTCACGGCCGGGATGCTCCGCGTCTCCGACCTCCGGACGAGCCCGCTCGCCGCGCGCTTCTTCTCGGAGTTCGACCGCGCGACGGTCGACGGCGACGCCGCGAAGTTCCTCGCCGAGGCGCGCCTCCATCCGATCGACGACGTCGACCTCGTCGTCTTCGCCGCGCAGGCGGAGCCGAAGGGGAAGGCCCTCGTCGCCTTCGAGGGGCGCTTCGACCCGCAGCGCCTCGCCGCCGCGGCCGCGACCCGCGGGGCCGAGGCGCGAACGGCCTCGGGGACGACCTACTTCCTCCTGAAGGACAAGGAGCACCCCGAGCACCAGGGCGACGGCGCGGTCGCGTTCGTCAGCAGCCGCCTCCTCGTCGCGGGCTCCGAGGACGCGGTCGTGAAGGCCCTCGCCGCGCGGGCGGCGGGCGGGACCGCCTTCAAGGGGGGCTCCGGCCTCGGAGCCCAGCTCGACAAGGTGGACGCGAACGCTTCCGGCTGGCTCCTCGTCGACCGGACGAAGCTCCCCGAGGCGAAGGGCTCGCTCACGATCTCCGGTGGCGACGACGCCGCGCGGAACGTCATGGGCGCGATGAACCTCGTCTCGACGTTCGCCTTCCAGATGACCGTGAAGGGCGACTCGATCCGCCTCTCCGGAGCCGGCTACAGCGACGACGCCGACACGCGCGAGCTCCTCGAGGACGCGCTTCGCGGCATCCTCGCCGCCGCCCGGATCGCCGCCGAGGACAAGCCCGAGGTGGTCTCGGCGATCCGGAAGTTCAGGGTCTCGAGCGACCGCGCCGCCGTGACGATCTCCGGCACGCTCGACGGCGCGACCATCAGGATGCTCGGCGAGGCGAAGGCGAAGCACGAGAAGGCCCGGGCCGCCGAGAAGAAGGCCGCGGGTCAGTAGACCCGGTTCTGGGGTCAGGTCTTGATTCTCTACTATAGCCGCTGGCTATAGTAGAGAATCAAGACCTGACCCCAGCGTCGCCCTATGCTTCCGGCGTGCGTACGATTCGGACGATCGCCCTCGCCGCCCTCCTCGTTCCGTTCTCCGCCCCGGCAGGGGAAACTCCCGCCGTGCCGAAGCCCCCCGTCGCGAAGAGAGCCCCGAAGGTCACGGAGATCCACGGCGAGAAGCTCGTGGACGACTACGCCTGGCTGAGGGACAAGCAGAAGCCCGAGGTGAAGGCGTACCTCGACGCCGAGAACGCGTACACCGACTCCGTGACGAAGGCGGGCGAGGCGCTGCGGCAGAGGCTCTACGAGGAGGCGGTCGGGCGGATCAAGGAGACCGACCTCTCGGTGCCGTACCGGCACCGCGGCTACTACTGGTACTCGCGGACGGAGAAGGGAATGCAGTACCCGATCTCCTGCCGCAAGGCGGGGAGCCTCGAGGCGACCGAGGAGGTCGTCCTCGACCTGAACGAGATCGCGAAGTCGGAGAAGTTCGTCGGGCGCGGGGTGTACGCGCCGAGCGTCGACGGACAGCGCCTCGCGTACACGATCGACACGACCGGCTTTCGGCTCTACACGCTCCAGGTGAAGGACCTCCGGACCGGCCGGCTCCTGCCGGACCGGGTCGAGAAGGTCGACTCCGTCGCCTGGGCCGTCGACGGGAAGACCCTCTTCTACGTCGTCGAGGATTCGGCCAAGAGGCCGTACCGTCTCTACCGCCACGCGGTCGGGACGACCGGGCCGGACGTCCTCGTCTACGAGGAGAAGGACGAGCGGTTCAACCTGGGCGTCTCGCGTTCGCGCGACGACGTGTGGATCCTCGTCCAGTCCGGCAGCCACACGCAGAGCGAGTGGCGCCTCCTCCCGGCGGCGAGGCCGGAGGAGGCTCCGCGGCTCGTGGCGGCCCGGGAAATGGACCACGAGTACGACGTGGAGGCGGCAGGGGACCTCCTCTACATCCGGACGAACGACGGCTGCCGCGACTTCCGCGTCGTCACGGCGCCGGCCGCGAGCCCGGGGAAGGCGTCCTGGACGGAGCTCGTCCCGTGCCGGGAAGGGGTGATGGTCTCGGGCGTGGACGCGTTCAAGGGGCACCTCGTCCTCTTCGAGCGGCAGGATGCCCTCCCGCGCCTCTCGATCCGCGACCTGAAGACGGGCGACACGCACCGGATCGAGGTGCCGGAGGCGATCGCGTCGGTCTTCCCCGAGGCGAACCCCGAGTACGACACGGCGACCTTCCGCTTCTCGTACCAGTCGTTCACGACGGCCCCGATGGTCTTCGACTACGACATGGCGACGCGCGAGCGGACGCTCCTGAAGAAGACCGAGGTGCCGGGCGGGTACGACCCGGGGCGCTACCGCTCCGAGCGGCTCTACGCGACGGCGGCCGACGGGACGAAGGTCCCCGTGAGCGTCGTCTCCCGCGTCGAAGTCCCGCGCGACGGAACCGCCCCGCTCTTCCTGACGGGCTACGGCTCCTACGGCGCGCCGTCGTTCGTCTCCTTCAACCCGGCGCTGGCGAGCCTCCTCGACCGCGGCGTCGTCTACGCCGTCGCGCACGTCCGCGGCGGGGGCGACCTCGGGAAGAAGTGGCACGACGCGGGGCGGATGATGTCGAAGAAGAACACCTTCACCGACTTCGTCGCCTGCGCCGAGGCGCTCGTCAAGGAGAAGCTGGCCGCCAGGGACAGGATCGCGATCTCGGGAGGGAGCGCCGGGGGCCTCCTGATCGGAGCCGTCGTGAACCTCCGCCCGGAGCTCTTCCGCGCGGCGATCCTCCACGTGCCGTTCGTCGACGTCATCAACACGATGCTCGACGAGACGCTCCCGCTCACCGTCGGGGAGTTCGAGGAGTGGGGGAACCCGAAGAAGAAGGACGAGTACCTCTACATGAGGTCCTACAGCCCCTACGACAACCTGAAGAGGGGGGCGTACCCGTCGATCCTCGTCAAGACCTCGTTCAATGACAGCCAGGTGATGTACTGGGAGCCGGCGAAGTACGTCGCGAAGCTCCGGACGCTGAAGACCGACCGCAACCCTCTCCTCCTGAAGACGAACATGGCAGGTGGCCACGGCGGCTCCTCGGGTCGCTACGACCGGCTGAAGGAGACGGCCTTCGACCAGGCGTTCGTCCTCGCGCAGCTCGGAGTCCCGGACCTCCCGGCCTCGATCCCGGTACCGGCGCGGCCGGTCCACACCTACTCCATCGTCGCGCGCGACCCGACGACGGGGCAGCTCGGCGTCGCGGTGCAGTCGCACTGGTTCTCGGTCGGCAGCGTCGTGCCGTGGGCCGAGGCCGGCGTCGGGGCCGTCGCCACCCAGTCGTTCGTCGACCCGACCTACGGCAGGCTCGGCCTCGAGCTGATGCGGGCGGGACGCACCGCGCCGGAGGCGCTGGCCGGTCTCCTCGCGGCCGACGCCGGGAAAGCCGTACGGCAGGTGGCTATGATCGACGTGGCCGGGCGGGTCGCGGCGCACACCGGTGAGAGCTGCATCCAGGCGGCCGGGCACGTCGTGGGCAAGCAGTACTCGGTGCAGGCGAACCTGATGGGACAGGACACCGTCTGGCCCG
>CAZNSS010000345.1:0-4890 GCA_964575465.1 uncultured Holophagales bacterium
TCGACAACGCCTCGAACAGCTTCAGCCTCGTGAAGGGGCGCCGCGTCGGGACGGGCTCGTTCCGCGCGCTCATCGTCCCCGGCGTCGTCCGCGCGACGGGCGCCTACGAGACGCGCTACCAGACCGCGCTGAACATCGCCAACGGAACGTCGACGCCTGCGAACCTCCAGCTCGTCTACCGGTACTACGACCTCGACCTCGCCGGCAAGCCGGGCGAGGCGGTCGCGAACGTGACGATCCCGGCTTTCGGCTCGCTGCCGGCCGCGCTGGCCGACGACGTCCTGGCGACCCTCTTCGGACTCGAGGGGCAGACCTACGGATGGATCTCCATCGAAGGTGAGGCGCAGAAGGTGGCGGCCGCGGCCGTCATCTCCGCGCAGATCGACAACGCCAGCGCGGCGAAGGGCCGGACGGCGGCCCAGAGCGCGGCCATCCCGTCGACGAGCCCGGCGATCACGAGCCTCGGGGCCCAGCGGATCAGCTTCGCCGGCGCCGAGAAGAGCTCGGTTCGGCGCTCGAACCTCGTCCTCCTCGAGACGACGGGCGCCCCGGCCGCGGTCCAGGTCGTCCTCACGGATCTGACCGGTACCGTGCTCGGCGTCAGGAACGTCGACCTCAAGGCCTTCGAGTACCTGCAGGTGAACGACCTCTTCGGGCCCTCGCTCTTCAACCTGGGCGCCGGGCCGTTCTCCGACGTGAACGTCACGGTGCAGGTCGTGAGCGGCAACGGCCGGGTCCTCTCGTTCGTCTCGACGATCGTGAACGCCTCGCGCAACCCGGAGATCTACCTCCTCGCCCCGTCCGGCCCGTAGCCGCCCGACCAATCCCACGAAAAAAGGCCGCCCACCCGGGCGGCCTTTTTCATCCCCCGGGATTGGGGTCTGGTCTGCACTCTACACTCTACGTAGAGTGTAGAGTGCAGACCAGACCCCCCAGCCTTCGTTCTGTCCTTGCGCTAGATACGGATGGCGTCGTATCTGTCCTTGACGGAAGGACACATGCGGCGGGACACTTCCGGCGACATGGCCCTTCATCCGGTACTTCTCGAGAAGCTCAACGAGTCCCTCTCGCTCGGCCCTTCTCCGCCCCGAACGAGGCGCGACGCGCAGCTGCCCGGAGTGCCGGGAAAGGTCCACGCGGTGACCGGGATGCGGCGTGCGGGGAAGACGACGTTCCTGCGCCAGCTCCTCGACGACCGGCGGAAAGCGGATCCCCCCGAGCAGTCCGTCTTCGTCAGCTTCGACGACGACCGGATCGCCGGGGTCGACTCCGAGCAGCTTTCGCTTCTTCTCGAGGAGTACTACCGCCGGTATCCCGAGACGCGGGGAAGGAAGACGATTCACCTCTTCCTCGACGAGATCCAGCTCGTCCCCGGCTGGGAGAAGTTCGTGCGGCGGGTCGTCGACACCGAGCGGGCCGAGATCGTCGTTTCCGGCTCCTCGGCCAAGATGCTCTCGCGCGAGGTTCACACCTCGCTGCGGGGCCGTGGAATGGAGACCGTCATCCGGCCCTTCAGCTTCCGGGAGTTCCTGCGCCATCGCGGCGAGGAACCGGTTCGGGAGCCAGGCCGCTGGACGAGCGCCGAGCGCTCCCTCGTGGAGAAGCGCTTCCTCGAGTTTCTCGTGGAGGGGGGATTCCCGGAAGCACAGGGGCTCGACGCCGCTCTCCGGGTGGAGCTGCTTCAGGGCTACGTCGACACGGTGCTCTTCAGGGACGTCGTCGAGCGCCATCGCATCTCGCAGGTCGCCGCCCTGCGGTGGATCGTCAGGCAGTGCCTCCGGAACCCTGCCGGGTCCTTCAGCGCGCACCGGCTCTACCTGGACCTCAAGGCGCAGGGGCACGGCGTCGCCAAAGACGCGGTTCACGAGATGCTGGGGCACCTGCTGGACGCCTTCCTCCTCACGGCCGTTCCGATCGCCACGGAGTCGGAGCGGCGCAGGAACTCGAATCCCCGGAAGGTCTACCCGGCCGACCAGGGGCTGATCGCCGCCTTCGACACCGCAAAGCGCTCGAACCTCGGGCACGCGCTGGAGACGGTCGTGGCGATCGAGCTCGAGCGGCGATGCGTCGAAGCCGGCTACGTGAAGACCGGCACCGGATTCGAGGTGGACTTCTTCGCGAGCGGTCGGACCGGAGGCGAGGAGCTGATACAGGTCTGCGCGGACCCATCTGCCCCGGAGACGCGAGAGCGCGAAGTGCGCGCCCTGACGGAAGCGTCGATCGAGCACGGCAGGGCGACCAAGGCCCTGCTCGTCCTGACCAGAGACCAGGTCTTCCCCGAGAAGACCGGCATCGCCGTCCGGCCGGTCTACGAGTGGCTCCTCTCGGCTCACCAGGATGATTGACGCGCCGCTGGCGGAACCCTACCCTCGTATGTGACGGCGCCTCGGATCCCGTTCTGCGGGCCGGGTTTGGTGCCCGGAAGTCCGAGACGCCGGTCAGATCGAGCTGTAGAGGGTGTCCAAGACTTTCTTCGTTCGGCCACCCAAGGGGCCGGAGGCTGCCCGGCTCGCATGGGCTCGATTCTTAAGTACTTGAAAACAAATGAGTTTCATGGCGTGGCGCGACCGCCGTCGATCCTCGTCCTCTACCACTTCCTCCCTCCGGACGACGTGGTGAGCGCGCGGATCTTCGGCGACCTGTGCGAGGGGCTCGCGGCGCGGGGATGGAGCGTGGAGGCGAGGCCCTCGAACAGGTCGTGCTTCGACGCCGGCGCGCGTCATCCGCGGCGCGAGGTGCGGAACGGAATCTCGTACCACCGCGTGAGGCGCCCCGCGTTTGCGCAGGGGTCCGGCGCGGGCCGCGTCGCGAACGCCCTCTGGATGACCGCCGCCTGGAGCGCGCAGGCGATGCGCCCGGGCCGCGGGCCGGACGTCGTCCTCGTGGGAACGGACCCGATTCTCTCGGTCTTCGCGCTTGCCGTGTTCCGCCTGTTCCGCCCCTCCGTTCGCCGCATGCACTGGGCGTTCGACGTCTATCCCGACGCCGCGGTGGCGGACGGCACGCTCCGCGAGGGGAGCCTCCTCGCGCGCCTTCTCGCAGGCGTGGCCGCGGCGGGGGTGAAGGCGGCGCACCTCGTGGCCGACATCGGGCCCTGCATGCGCGAGCGGCTCCCGGCCGCTCCCGGCGCCCTCCGGGAGACGCTGCCGCCCTGGGCGCTCCACGAGAGCGCGGTTCCGCTCGAGGCCGACCCAGAGGAGCGGCGGCGCCTCTTCGGCGACGCGCGGCTCGGCGTCCTCTACTCGGGGACGTTCGGCCGGGCACATTCCTTCGACGAGCTTCTCGCGCTCGCGCGCCGCCTCCGCGGGACGGGGATCCGGTTCGCGTTCTCGGTGCGCGGGAACCGGGAGGCCGAGCTGCGCGCGGCCGTGACCGCGGACGACGAGAACGTCTCGTTCGCGCCGTTCGTCGAGGAGGCCGACCTCGCGCGGCGGCTCGGCGCGGCCGACGTCCACGCGGTCTCGCTCAGGCCCTCGTGGACGGGGACGGTCGTCCCGTCGAAGTTCCAGGCCGCGCTGGCCGCGGGCCGCCCGGTGATCTTCGCGGGGAGCCCCGACGCCTCGCCCGCGCAGTGGATCGCCGAGATGGGCCTCGGCTTCACGCTGACGTCGGACCCCGCGTCGATCGAAGACGCGGCGACGGCGCTCCTCCGCCTCGCGGACGACCCGGCGGCGCGAACGGCCCTCAATGCTCGCTGCCACGCCGTGTACACCGGGCGGTTCTCGCGCGAGCGGACGGTCTCGGCGTGGGACGCCGCGCTTCGCGGGCTCCTGGACGCGGGAGGGAGCCGATGAAGCCTCTCCTCCTCCTCTTCCCCTTCCTCGCGGCAGCCGGAATCTCGCTGGCGCTCACGCCGCTGGCGAAGCGGCTCGCGCTGCGCGTGGGGGCGGTCGACCAGCCGAACGAGCGAAAGGTCCACAAGGGGCCGGTCCCGCGGCTCGGAGGGGTCGCGGTCATCGCGGCGTTCGCTCTCGTCAGCGCCGGGATGCTGGCCGGCCTCCTTCCGGTACCGCGCCTTCCCCAGGCGGAGTTCCTCCGGACGCTGGCTCTCGGCCTCCTGCCCGTCTTCGCGGTCTCGCTCCTGGACGACGTCCGGCCGCAGCGCGCGCTGATCCGGCTCGCTGCGCACGCGGCCGGCGCCGCCTTCGTCGTCTCGAACGGGTTCGTCCTCAACCCGTCCATCCACCTCTTCGGGTCGGAGATCGCGATCGGCTTCCTCGCCTGGCCGCTCTCTCTCCTCTGGATCCTCGCCGTCACGAACGCCTTCAACCTCATCGACGGCCTCGACGGCCTCTCCGCGGGCCTCGCCCTGATCTCCGCCGTCAGCCTCGTCGGGGTCTTCCTGCTCGCCGGCCGCGTCGAGGTCGCCGTCATCCCGCTCGCCCTCGCGGGGGCGCTCCTCGGGTTCCTCCGCTACAACCTCTTCCCGGCCTCGATCTTCCTCGGCGACTCCGGGGCCTGCTCGGTCGGCTTCGTCCTCGCGTGCCTCTGCCTGAAGGGGAACGCCCTCCTCTCGGCGGGCCTCGCGGTCCTCATCCCGGTCCTCATCGTCGGCGTCCCGATCGCCGACACGCTCCTCTCCATCGTCCGCCGCGTCATCAACCGGGTCGAGGACCCGACGAAGAAGGGCGTGATGGAGGCCGACAGGGGGCACATCCACCACAAGCTCCTCGCGCTCGGCCTGAACCAGCGCCGGGCCGTCTTCCTCCTCCACGGGGTCGCCCTCGCGTGCGCGCTGCTCGCCCTCGGGTCGCTCTTCCTCTCGGAGCGCGGATCGGCGCTCTTCCTCGTGGCGCTCCTCGGCGCGGCGTTCATCGGCATCTCGCGGCTCGGCTACGACGAGCTCGCGTTCGTCCGCCGGGGCACGATGCTCCGGCTCTACGACATCCC
>CAZNSS010000346.1:0-4884 GCA_964575465.1 uncultured Holophagales bacterium
CCCGGCTCGCCGGGGCCGGCGTCGCCGGCGGCCTCGTCGCCGCCCTCGCCCTCCTCGCCGCCGGCCAGCACGACCTCAGCGTCGCGGACTGGATGGGCTGGCCCCGGCCGGAGTCGAGCTGGATCCCCTCGCCGGCCAGCCCTCCCGCGGGCTGGGCCTTCACGCGCCTCCCGGAGGCGGCCTTCGCGCCGTTCGCCGCGTTCGTCCTCGGCGCCCTGGTGTTCGCCGTCCTGGTCCTCGCCCGTGGGGCGCTCGCGCGACTCGGGGAGCCGACCGTCGCGCCGATCCCGGTGCCCGGGTGGCGCTCCCTCCTCCGGTTCCCGGGGAGCCTCTGGCTCTGTCTCTTCCTGATTGCCGAGACCGTGGTCGTCCTTCAGGCAGCGTTCGGGCGAGGCGTCTCGCCCACCGCCTGGCTCCTCGGGATCGCGGCGCTCCTCCTCTCCGGCCGCACCGTGGACCGGAGCACCGACCCGCCCGAGCCACCGCCGGCGGGAGGTCTCCTCCGGAACGCGGGGTTCGTGCTCGGGACGGCCGCGCTCCTCTCGACCCTCGCGGCCTTCCGCGGCGGATCCCGCGCCGTGCTCGCCGTCAGCGCGGTGGCCACGGTCCTGCTGCTCGGGGGCGCCCTCGTGCCCGGCTGGCGGTCCCGGGGCCTGCCTTCGCGAATCGAACGGCTGCTCCTGCCGGCGATGTGCGCCGGGAGCTTCCTCGCCCTCAGTCACGGTCTCGATTCCTGGGCCTGGTCGTTCCTGGGCGACGAGTACGCCTTCCACCAGGCGGCGCTCGACGTCATCGACGGCCGGATCCCCGCGTCGCGGCTCCTCTCGGGAGAGGGGGCCTACGGCTACCACCCCGTCCTTTCGTCGCTCGTCCAGGGGACGACCATGCTCCTCTACGGCAGGACCGCCTACGGCTGGAAGGTCAGCCACTCCCTCCTCCTCGCCCTCGCCATCCTGCCGCTCTACGCCGTCGCGCGGCGTCTCCTCGGCCGGACCGGCGGCCTCGTGACCGCCGGCCTCTACGGCGTCTCGCACGTCCTGATCTCGTTCGGAAGGCTCGGGTCGAACAACGCGCAGGCGGCCTTCCTTCTCCCGCTCGCCTTCGCGGCGCTGCTGTGGGCGATGGGGCGGGGCCGGCTCGTCCCGTGGATCCTGACCGGAGTCGTCGTCGGCCTCGGCTTCTACACGTTCGGCATCGCCCGCATCTACAGCCTCGCGGTCGCTCTCTGGCTCGCGCTCTACCTCTTCCCGACGCGGAAGAGCGTTCGCACGCCGCTCGTCGCCTGGACGGCGGTCGTCGGGACGGCCCTGCTCGTCGCGCTGCCGGTCCTCTCGACGCGCTCGGCCTGGCAGGGCCAGCTCCACAGCACGATCCTGAACAGCGAGGTCGCCACGTCGACGGGCGGAAAGCTCGCGCAGCTCGCCCGGAACTCGCTCCTCGGCTCGGTGGGATTCCTGTCGAACCCGAAGCCGGCGGTCTTCACCTACGGCCCCCACGCCGACCCGGTCACGGGCGGTCTCGCCCTCCTCGGCATCGCCGCGCTCGTCGCCAGCCTCCACCGCGGCCTGCGCCTCCGCGTCGGCATCCTCGGCTCGGCAGCCCTCCTCGTCCTCCTCGTCGCGGGGATCCAGCAGTACGACGTCCCGAACATCACGCGAACGTTTGCCCTGGTGCCGGTCTGGGCGCTCCTCGCCGGGGTGGGGTTCACGGCCCTCGTCGAGGTCGCGGGGATCGCCGGCGCCGGCGCCGCCGGCCTGGGCGTCGTCCTGCTCGCCGTCGCCGCGCCGGTGAACGTCTGGATGGCCGAGGTCCTCTCCGTGCGGAAGATGGAGCAGCCCGAGCTGGCCGTCATGCTCCAGGTGGCGCAGTCGACCGCGGCCCGCGACGGATCCGGCCCCTTCGTGAACGCCGTGGTGACGCCGGACCAGAGGGAGTGGATCGTCCGCCTCTACACCATTCACGGCGTGCCCGCGAACCGGTTCAGGGTCCTGTCGCCGGCGGAAGCGCTCGGGGACGCGGAGCTCTGCTCCCCCCGCGGTCCCGCGGCCCTCGCCATGCCGGCGATCGGGATCCCGGGCCGCGACGCGATCCTCGCGAGGATCCAGGCCTGCTGGGCCGGCGCGACCCTGACGGCCCTCAAGGACGGCACCGGCAACGCGCGCGTCCTGAGAGCGCTCTCCGCGTCGGCGAGGGCCTCGCTCCACTCCGTTCCGGGCGCCCTCGTCGAACAGGCGGTCGTCTTCCCGGTGTGGTCGGACTCCCCGGCAGGGAGGGAGCCCTGGTTCGTCGAGGACGCCCGCGGGCTGTCGGCAGGCCCTGGCGGCTCTCTCGCCACCGTCGAGGGCCGGAGCGGGGCCATCCTCATCCTCCGCCCGGACGGCCGTCCCTCGCGGCTCCTCTCGGGAGGAATGGTCTCTCCCTCCTCCGTGGCCTTCACGCCGGACGGCGGCCTCCTCGTCCTCGACTCCGCCGTCGGCGACTGTCTCATCGGGATCGGACCGGACGGACTCGTCCGCAACCGCGCCGGATACGGACTCGGCATGTTCTCGCCCCAGGGCGTCGCGGTCGCGGCCGACGGTTCGGTCCTCGTGGCCGACACCGGCTCGAGCCGGGTCGCCGTTCTCGACGCGCAGATGAAGGTCGTTCGCGAGCTCCGGGCTTCCGGCGCCCTCCGGCAGCCGATGGCCGTCGCCTCGGGTCCCGGCGGCGCCATCGCCGTGTCGGACCCCGCCGCGGCGAAGGTCTTCGTCCTCTCCGCGGAGGACGACCTCCTCGCCGAGGCGGCGCTCATGCAGGACGGCGGCCCCCCCTCGGGCGTCTGTGCGGTCGGAGACGGGACGTTCCTCGCGAGCGACACGGGAAGCGGAAGGGTCTTCCGGATCCGGGTCGGAGGCCCCGTCGAGGTCGTCGCCGAGGGGCTCGCGCAGCCGGGGGCGCTCGCCGTGGCCTCCGACGGCGCGGCCTTCGTCGTCGAGCGGGGGAAGAACCGGATCACGCGCATCCCCCTCGCGCCTCCGGGCCGCTAGCAGGGCGCCCGCGCCGTCAGAAGGGGACGAGCCCCTGCGAGACGAGCTCGTGGGCGAGAAGGTATCCCATCAGCGCGTGGCCGCCCGCGTGGAAGTGGTCGTTCCCCTGCATGTCCGAGAGCGGGAAGTACGTCTCTCGCAGGAGGGTCAGCTGCGGCGTGAGGTCGAGGTACTCGATCCCGCGGGACCGGCAGAGCTCGCGGAAGAAACCGGCCTCGCTTCCCGTGTTCGCCGGGGGCCTGGCCCCCAGCGGGAAGTGACAGAGCAGGAGCCGGCGCGGCGCGACCCCTTTCCTCAGGAGCTCCAGCGGACGCCCGTACAGCTCGAGCCCCTCGCGTCGCAGCCCGGGCGTGTCGGCCAGCCGCGAGAGGGAGAGGTCCACTTCGAGCTGGCTCCCGTTCTCCATGGCCAGGCCGAGGCCCTTGCAGAGCTCCCAGAGGCGGTTCGCGGGATTCCCGCGCAGCTTCTCTTCTGCCGGCAGGAGCAGGTGCTCGGGGTCGACCGACGCCTCGGGGATTCCCAGCGGCCCGATCGGGTGGTTCAGCCACGCGTTCAGGGTGGACGTCCCCGGCGGGACCATCAGCACGACGAGGTCGACGTCCCAGCCGCGCACGAGCGGAGGCACCTCGTACACGGGCCAGACGGCGACAGGGGCCGAGCTCCCCTTGGATTCCTGCAGGACCTCGTACCTCACCCTCCGGCCTTCGAGGGCGGCGTTCGTGTTGAGGAAGAGCTCGACCCGCTTCGCGGTGACGAGGTTCCGGTCGAACATTCCCCCGGCAGCGGCGATCTCGCCGTCGGCCCCGTGGGAGAGGCGCGAGTCCCCCACCATCAGGATGCGGTAGACCCCGGGCCCCTTTCGTCTGGGGTAGGCCCAGTCGTTCGGCTCCTCTTCGTGCTCCGTCAGGGAGTCCCTGCGCACTCCCTGGTCGAGGTCCCTCACGGCGACGATCTGGCGAAGGCCCCCCGTCGTGACGAAGAGGGTCGCCCCCGTCGCGGCGGACGTCGCGAGGGCGGGAACGTCTCCCCGCGAGACGGAGAGAAAGGGCGCCGGCCCGCCCGGCTCGGACGGGACGTCCCCTCCCCACACCGAGGCGAGGCTCACCGGCTCGCCGGTGTCGACGCGGAAGAGCGGTGACCGGCTCTCGGCGCGCATCCCGTAGAGGTGCTCCCCCGACGACGCGAGGGCGACGAGCCCGGGCGCCTCTCCGGCCTCCTCGAGCTCCGTGCCTGCGCTCCCCCCGGGAAGCCGGAAGAGCCGCGACGTCGAGAGGTCCGCGACGGTGACGCCTCCCGCGTGGACGGCCACGGGACCCGGCCGGGCGAGCCGGCTCTCCCCGGAAACGAGCGTTCGGACGGCCCAGCTCCCGAGGTCGACCTCCCGGACGGCTCCCTCGCCGGGCTGCGTCAGCACGACGGCCCGACGCCCGGGGAGGCCCGCCATGGCGTAGGCCCCGGGAACGCTCGCCTCCGAAGTCGTGACCGACCGGCTCGCGAGGTCGAGGAGGCGAAGCCTCCCGCTCCCCGAGTCGTAGACGACGAGGCGGTCCTCGCTCTCGAACACCGCGAGCGTCGGGTGCTCGAACGAGGCCTTCGCGAAGGGACCGTCGACCGTCCCGGCGGCGCCCGTTCCCGCGAGGGTCTCCACCCGGTTCCCGTCGCCGAGGAGCACGAGGCGGACCCGGTGGTCCTCCCGGTCGGTCACGGCCAGGCGGGCGCCGCTCGGGCTCACGGCGAGCCCGGCCGGTGCCCGGAAGCGCGCCTCGACGAAGCTCCCGTCGCGGTAGCCCTCGAAGCCCGAGCCCGCGACGAGGGCGAGGTCGTGGTGAAGCGGGGCGAGGGGTCGCGCGGCCGCGCG
>CAZNSS010000347.1:0-4865 GCA_964575465.1 uncultured Holophagales bacterium
CGGCGGGGATCCCGGACGGGAACGTCGCCGCGCGCCTCTCCCCCGCGGAAAAGGCCGCTCGCGTGGCGGAGCTCCGCGCGCGCGGCGAGGTCGTCGCGATGGTCGGCGACGGGATCAACGACGCCCCGGCCCTCTCGGCGGCGGACCTCGGCGTCGCGATCGGGAGCGGGACGGACGTGGCGAGGGCCGCCTCCGACGTGACTCTCGTCGGCGGGGCGCTCTCCGGCATCGCGACCGCCCTCGACCTCTCGCAGGCGACGCTCCGGAACATCCGGCAGAACCTCTTCCTCGCGTTCGTCTACAACGTCGTCCTGATCCCGCTCGCCGCGGGCGCGTTCTACCCGTGGACGGGCTGGACGCTCAACCCGATGCTCGCGGGCTTCGCGATGGCGGCCTCATCCGTCAGCGTCGTGACGAACGCGCTCCGCCTCCGCGGCTTCGGGCGATAGGGGGCTTCAGCCGGGGAGGTCGAGCTCGCCCCGGACGACGGTGACGGCCGACCCGGCGAGGCGGACCCGCTCGCCCCGGCAGGCGACCCGGACCGTCCCGCCGCGGGGCGAGGCCTGGTAGCCGACGAGGTCGTCCTTGCCGAGCTTTCCCTGCCAGTAGGGCCCGAGGGCGCAGTGAGCCGAGCCGGTGACCGGGTCCTCCGGCACGCCGCAGCAGGGGGCGAAGAAGCGGGAGACGAAGTCGTACGGGCTTCCCGCCCCGGCCCGCGCCGTGACGATCACTCCTCGGTAGGGGACCTGGTCGAGGACTCCGTAGTCGGGCTTCAGGGCACGGACCTCGGCCTCCGTCGCGACCTCGTGGAAGAGGTCGAAACGGGTCTTGCCGGAATAGACCGGCGAGATCGAGAGCGCCCGGAGCGCGTCCGCGAGAGGGGCGAACGGCTCGGCCGGGGTCGCGGGGAAATCGAGGACGATCGACGTTCCCTCGTGCTCAGCCGTCAGGAGGCCGCTCTTCGTGTGAAAGCGTGCCGCCGTACCGCCGGGGACGAGCCCCGTCTGGAAGAGGACGTGGGCCGAGGCGAGCGTCGCGTGGCCGCAGAGGTCGACCTCGACCTCGGGCGTGAACCAGCGGAGTCGCCAGTCGTCTCCCTCGGGGAGGAGGAAGGCCGTCTCGGCCTGGTGCATCTCCATGGCGACGTTCTGCATGACGTCGTCAGGGAGCGGCTCGCGCAGGAGGCAGACCCCGGCGGGGTTCCCGGCGAAGGCGTGGTCGGTGAAGGCGTCGACGAGGTAGAGCGGCAGCGCCATCTGCTGAAGATACGCCTGGAAGAATCCTCCGGCGCGATTCCCGACTCTCATCGGCAGGAAATGAAAACCGGACCGGAAGGGTCCTGGAGGCATCTCATGAGCAAGCTCTTCCCCGTCAACGAGCACATCGTCGAGCGCGGCCTTCGCGTCGTCCTCGGCCTCGCCCTCATCGGCCTCGCGGCTGCCGGAAGGGTCGGCGCGTGGGGCTACGTCGGCGCCGTCCCCCTCCTCACCGGGCTCTTCGGGACGTGTCCCCTCTACACTCTCCTCGGGTTCTCCACGTGCCCGCTGAAGGATCAGAAGGCGTCCTGACCGACGAGGAGCTGCTGAAGCGGAGCGCCGCCGGCGAGCGGGAGGCGTTCGACGTGCTCGTGAAGCGTCACCAGGCGGCGGTCTTCCGTTTCGCGCGAGCCGCCACGGACGGGCCGGCCGCCGCCGAGGACGTCCTCCAGGAGACGTTCCTGGCGGCGTGGCACGCCGCGGGCTCGTTCCGGGGGCTCTCGGCCGCGAGGACCTGGCTCCTGACGATCGCGCGGAACCAGGCGTGGCACCAGCGCGAGAGCGCAGGGCGCCTGCGAATCGACGACGTACCGCTCCCGGAGCTCGGCGAGGCGGCGGGCTGGGGGTCGGAGAGCCCGGAGCAGGAGTTGCTCCGTGCCGAGCGACGGGACCTGCTCGCGCGGGCGCTCGGGGCGCTCGCGCCGGAGGACCGGGAGGTCCTCGTCCTCCGGGAGCTCGAGGAGCTCACCGGAGAGGAGACGGCCGCGGCGCTCGGGCTTTCCCTCGCGGCGATGAAGAGCCGGCTCCACCGGGCGCGCCTGCGCCTTTCGGCGGAGCTCCGGAGGACCGGACCATGCTGACGAACGAGCGCGTCGTGGCGGGGCTCTCCTGCTCGGAGGTCCTCGCCGACCTCAGCCGCATGATCGACGGGGAGCTGCCGGAGGCCCAGGCCTCTCGCCTCGGGGCGCACGTGGCCGGCTGCGGCGTCTGCGAGCGCTTCGGCCGGAGGTTCTCCTCGGTCGTCCGCGACCTGAGAGAGACGCTCGGTGAGCCGGAGCCCCTCGAAGCGGGGGTCGCCGAGCGCCTGAAGGCCCGGATCGCGGCGCCCTGAGCGGGGATCGCCCTCGCCGGACCGCCCGCACCCGGCACCGTCTCCGTTCCCGGCCGGCGACGCGAAACCTCCGGCTCCCCCGCCCGTCTCACCCGACGTGAGACCCTTGCGGGCGGTGACCACCGTCCCCGAAGACGACTCCGGGCTGATGGGCCGGGTGAAGGCGGGAGACCCGTCCGGGGCCGAGGCCCTCTTTTCGCGCTACGCAGGGCCGATCCTCGGATTCACCGAGCGGATGCTCGGAAACCGGGCGGAGGCCGAGGAGATCACGCAGGACGTCTTCCTGAAGATGATCTCCCGCTGCGAGCAGTACGACGGGAGGGCCTCCGTCTCGACCTGGCTCTTCGCCATCGCCGCGAACGCCTGCCGCGACCGGCTCCGGAGCGCCTGGCGGACGACCTCGGTCCCGCTGGAGGCCGTGCCGGAGCCGAAGGGGGAGGCCTCGATCGAAGGAGGCCTCCTCGAGAGGGAGAAGAGGAGGGCCGTCCGGGCGGCCCTCGACCGCCTGACGCGCGAGCAGCGCGAGGCGCTCCTCCTCGCCCGTTACAAGGGGATGTCCTATGCCGAGGTCGCCCGGACTCTCGGCATCAGCGAAGGGGCCGTCAAGACGCGCGTCTTCCGCGCCGTGGAGACGCTGCGCGCCCTCTTCGCCGAGGAAGGAGGATCGTCATGGACTGCCGCGAGGCCCTAGAGATCGCCGTCTCCCGTACCGCCGGAGAGGCCGCCGACGCCCGGTCGGCCGACTTCGAGGCCCACCTGGAGAGCTGCGAGGGGTGCCGCCGGGACGCGGCGGCGCTCGACGAGACCTGGGAGCGGATCGCCCTCCCCGACACCGAGGTCCCGCCCTCCTTCCGCGATCGGACGATCGGGCGGATGGAGGAGGCGATGGCCCGCCGCAACGTCGTCCCGTTCCACCCCCGCACCTTCTGGAAACCCGCGCTGCAGGCGGCGGCCCTCGTCGTGGCGGGAACCGGCGGATTCCTCCTGGCCCGTGCCGGCTCCCCGGCGCCGAGACCGTTCCCCGCGGCGGCGACGACGCCGGTCTCGTTCGCGGTCGTCCCCGAGCGGCAGCTCGACGCCTCGCGCGTCGGCCTCGACCTCTCGGGGAACCCGCGGCTCCTGAACGTCGCCTTCCGGCCCTCCGAGGCGGACGGCCGGCTCTCGATCTCCTTCGACGTGACGACCCGCTACGTCGTGACGGGGCGGCCCGAGGACCGCGGCGTCTCGTCGCTCCTCGCGTACGTCGTGAACGCGCCGTCGGCGACGGAAGGGGCCCGCGGCCGGGCCATCGACCTCGTCGCGCAGGAGTTCGGCGAGAAGGCGGCCGCCTCGCCCGAGATCGTCGACGTCCTCGTGAGGACGCTCCGGGAGGACCGGAACCCGGGGGTGCGGAAGAAGGCCGCCGAGGCGCTCGTCCAGATGCCCCCGTCGCCCGCCATCCGCGACGCTCTCGCCCTCGCGCTGAAGCAGGACACGAACCCCGCCGTCCGGATGATCGCCGTCGACGGCCTCGCGAAGGCCGCGACGGGCCTCCGCGACCCGCTGAGCATCGAGACCCTCCGAAGGAAGGCCGTGGACGAGACCGAGCCCGGCTTCGTCCGGGTGAGGGCGGCCTCGGCGCTTCGCGAGATCCCGCTCTGAAACGGAGAGGCGGCCTCGCGTGACCTTCCTCCCGATCGGCCGTCAGACGGGCATGAACACGGAGACGACGATGACCCCCGCGACGCACCGCCCCGCTTCCCGCGGCTGGACCCTCCTCTGGATCCTCCTGATCGGGACGTTCCTCGTGGTCTCCTTCGCCTGGCCGGTCCGGGCCGACCGCCTTTCGGCCTCCGCGAGCCGCACCGACAAGTTCGGTGCCGTCGCCGCGGTGAAAGCGCTCTCCGTCGACGGCGTCAGCGGAGACGTCGAGGTGACGGCAGGGCCGACCTTCACCGCCTCCGTCGACGTCACGGTGAAGGCGGACACCGAAGCGAAGGCGCGCGAGATCCTCGGTCAGACGAAGATCGCCTTCGAGAACCGCGCCGGCGAGCTCTCTCTCGCGACTCTCGAGCCGGGAGCGACCTACAGCCGCGAAGGAGGCCGGTCGCGCCTGCGCGCCTCCAGCGACGGCGGCCGCCGGTGGCGGGTGGAGGCCAGGTACCGCGTCACCCTGCCGCCCGGCGCCAGCCTCGACGTCTCCGTCGTCAACGGCGGCGTGGCGACCACCGGCCTCGACGGCGTCCAGGAGCTGGCTACCGTGAACGGGCGGGTCGCCGCTTTCGAGGCGCGACGGGACGTGACGCTGAAGACGGTCAACGGCGGCGTCGAGGGGACGCTGGCGACGCTGCCTCGCGGGGCGAAGGTCATCGCCGAGACGGTGAACGGAGGAGTGCGCCTCGTCCTCCCCGGCGACGCGGCCTTCGACCTGAAGGCCTCGGCGATCAACGGCGGCATCCGGTCGACCTTCTCGCTGCCTCTGAGCGTCGGGCCGCCCCCTTGCGCGAGGCCTTGCATGA
>CAZNSS010000348.1:0-4863 GCA_964575465.1 uncultured Holophagales bacterium
GCCGAGGCCGACTACCGGGCGAACGACCGGACGAAGGCCCCCGACGCCTATTTCCCGAACGCACGCGTCGTCGGCGGGTACGACTTCGCCGGCGACGACTACGGCTCGGGCGGCGCGGCCCCGAAGCCCGACCCCGATCCGATGGACTGCGGCGGCCACGGGAGCCACGTCGCCGGCACGGTGGGCGGCTCGGGCGTGCGGGCGGACGGAACGACGTTTCCGGGTCCGTACGACGGGAACGTCCCGTTCTCCTCGCTGAAGATCGGACCCGGCGTCGCCCCGAAGGCGAGGCTCTACTCGCTGCGGGTCTTCGGCTGCTCGGGCTCCACCGGCCTCGTGGCCCAGGCCCTCGAGTGGGCGGTCGACCCGAACAAGGACGGCGACCTCTCCGACCACCTCGACGTCGTCAACATGTCCCTCGGGTCCGAGTTCGGCACGGCGACCGACGCGAGCGCCGTCGCCTCCGACAACGCCGCCCGGGCGGGCGTCGTCGTCGTCTGCTCGGCGGGCAACGCCGGTGACACCTACTTCATCACGGGAAGCCCGGGCTCCTCCGACCGGGCGCTCTCGGTCGCGGCGTCGGTCGACTCGGGCAACACGGCGCCGTCGCTCTCCATCCTCGCACCGGCGAGCCTCGCGGGGCGCATCTCGGCCGGGACGGCCTCCTTCGGCGGAACGCCCGCCGCGAACGGGACGGCAGGACCGCTGGTCTACGCGAGCCCGGCCGACGCCTGCGCGACGATCACGAACGGGACGGCCCTCGCCGGGAAGATCGCCCTCGTCGACCGCGGAAACTGCGCCTTCGTCGACAAGGTGAAGCGCGCGCAGGAGGCCGGCGCCGTCGCGGTCGTCGTGGCGGACAACGTCGAGCTGCAGGCGTTCGGGATGGGCGGCACGGACCCCGCCGTGACGATCCCGTCCGTCCGGATCTCACTGCCCGACGGGAACCGGATCAAGGCGGTCCTCTCCGACGGCGTCACCGTCTCGCTCCACCCGGGCTCGGACACGCTCGCTTCGTTCTCGTCGCGCGGGCCGAGGCGCGAGCTCGTCCCGGCGGGGCCGAAACCCGACATCGCGGGGCCGGGTCTCTCGATCACGTCGGTGGGCTCGGGAGTGTCGTACTCCTCGAGCGGCGGGTTCCAGTTCACGGGAGGAAGCCCCGCGCAAGTCCTCTCGGGGACGTCGATGGCCGCGCCGCACCTCGCGGGGGTGATGGCCCTCGTGAGGAAGGCGCACCCGGGCTGGACGGTCGCCGAGCTGAAGGCGGCCGTCATGAACACGGCCGGGTTCGACGTGAGCCGGTACGCCCCCGGGGGGTCTCTCCCGGTCTACGGCCCGGCACGCGTCGGCGCCGGGCGCGTGGACACGGCCCGCGCGATCGCCACGACGCTCCTCGCGTTCAACGACGAGAAGCCCGAGGTCGTGAGCCTCGCGGCGTTCCTCCAGGGGTCGGCGCCGACGACCGAGACGCGGCGGGTCCGCGTCGTCAACAAGGGGGCGTCTCCGGTCACCCTGACGGCTGGCTGGGCGCCGGCGTCCCCGTTGCCGGGAGTCCGGGTCGACGTGCCCCTGTCACCGATCGTCGTCCCGGCCGGAGGGTCGGCGACGTTCGACGTGAACGTCGTCCTGGCCGACCCGACGGCGGTCACGCACGCGCCGGAGCCGACGCTCACCCTCGCGCAGGCGACCTACGTCCCGCTCTCGAACCGTTCCTGGATGGCCGAGCTGGGAGGTCTCGTCACGCTGACCGGCGGCGCCTCGGGGCCGCTTCGCGTCCCGCTCGACGCCGTCGTCCGCGGGCAGTCCGACGTGAAAGCCGCGTCCCGTGCTCCCGGGGTCCCCGCCTCCGGCGGCGCCTTCTCGATCCCCCTCGTCGGCGCGGGCCTGAAGACGGGCCCGCTTCTCCCGGTCGACGTCGTCTCCACCGTCTCGGCCTTCGAGCTCCACGCGGCGCCTGCGCCGGGGCCGACGAAGCAGCTCGCCTTCGTCGGCGCGGCGAGCTCGATCCCGGCCGGCGGGTTCGCAGCCGGGGCGACGGTCTGGTTCGGTATCGCGAAGTCTGCCGAGTGGATGAGCCCCTCGGAAGCGGTCCTCGAGGTCGACGTCGACCGGAACGGCGACGGGATACCCGACTTTCGCGTGAAGGCGCTCCAGACGGGAGAGGTGGAGGATCCGGCCGGCTCCGGAGAGCCCGCGGACCCCACCGACGTCTACGTCTCGTTCACGGCGGCTGGTCCGACGTTCCGCCAGGGGTCCTACCGCTACCTGAACGTCGACCCGGCGACGCGCGACACGAACCTCTTCGCCTCGAACGTCGTCGTCCTTCCCGCGCCTGCCGGCTCGGACGGGCTCGGCCTCACCTCGGGGAACGCGCGCTTCCGCTACCGGGTCACCTCGACGAACCCGGTGACCGGCCGGACCGACGAGACCGGCTGGCTCACGTTCGACGCCGAGAAGCCGGGCTATTCCGTCCTCGCCGCGAACGGCACGCCGTTCCACGACGACCTCGGGGGGACCGCCCTTCCGGCCCGGTACGACGCGGCGTCCGCGCAGGCGACGGGGGCGCTCGGCGTCCTCCTCCTCCACCACCACAATGCCCTCGCCGCGCGGGCCGAGGCGCTCACGGGGCGAAACGCGCCTCCCTCGGTCTCGATCGCCGAGCCGTCTCCCGGCGGGACGTTCGACGCCGGTTCGGCGGTCCGTTTCCGCGCCACGGGGTCGGACCCCGACTCCGGCGACGTCCTTTCCTACGCGTGGGACTTCGGCGACGGCCGGACGGGCGCGGGCGCCGAGGCGTCGCACTCCTACGCGCAGCCGGGCTCCTGGACCGCGCGGGTGACGGTCACGGACAGCGCCGGCGGAACGGCGACGGCCGAGGTCGCGCTCACCGTCCGGGAGCCGCAGGGCGTCGCGGGTGTCTCGCAGCTCCTTCCCGTCGTCCTCGACGTCACGGGAGTGGGCGGCGTGCACTTCACGACGGAGGCGACGCTCGTCTCGCGGGCCTCCCTCGCCTCCCGCGTCCTCCTCTCCTACACGGCCTCGGTGGGCGAGGGCTCCGGCTGGGCGAGCCTCGACCTCGCGGCGGGGGAGACGCGGATCCTCGCCGACGTCGTCGACTTCCTGAGGTCGCAGGGGCTCCCGATTCCCGACGACGGCTCGAACCAGGTCGGCACGCTCCGCGTCACGCTCGTCGGCGCGACGAGCCCCGCGGAGCTCTTCGTAGGGGGCCGGACGTCGACGCCCGGGGACGGCGGGAGCTTCGGGCTCTTCTATTCCGACGCGGCCACCTCGGCCTCGACGCTGACCGTCGCGGGGCTGCAGCAGAACGCCTCGATGCGTTCGAACCTCGCCGTCGTGAACGGCGGGGCAAGCGCGGTCACGCTGCGCGTCCGCCTCGAGGGGCCGCTCGGAGAGGACCTCGGCACGCTCGCCGACGCGACGCTTCCGGCGTGGGGCTGGAAGCAGTACGACCGGCCGCTCGAGGGGAAGGCCGCCTCGGGAAGGGCCCTCGTGACCCGGCTCTCGGGCACGTCCCCCTTCTCGGCGTACGGAGTCCTGAACGACGCCGGAACTTCCGACGGCTCTTTCGTCCCGCCGCTCGTGCCGGGTGGCGCGGGATCCGCGGACCGGCTGATCCCCGTCGTCCTCTCCGTGAGAGGGCTCGGCACGAGCCGATACGCCACGGAATTGACCCTCGCGAACCTCGGTGGCACCCCGCTCGCCCTCGGTCTTTCCTACTCGGCCACGGCGGCCTTCGGCGGGGGCTCGGGCACGGTGCCGCTGACGCTCGCCGCCGGCGAGCAGCGGATCCTCCCCGACGCGATCGCGTTCCTTCGGACCGCGGGCCTCGCCATCCCTTCGGGTGACGCGAACGTCGCCGGGTCGCTCCTCGTGAAGGCGCCTTCCGGCACCTCGCCCGACGTCTTCGCCGCGGGAGCCCGGACCTTCACCGGCTCCACCCTGCGCGCCGGGACCTTCGGCGTCTTCTACCCCGGCCTGACGCTCGCCGAGTCGGCGAACGGAACCGCCCGGGTCCACGGCCTCCAGCAGAACGCGGCGATGCGCTCGAACCTCGCGTTCGTGAACTTCGGCGACGCGGGCCCCGTGACGCTCCGCATCACCTTCTTCGGTGAGGCCGGCCAGGCGCTCGGGAACCCCGAGGAGTGGACCCTCGGCGCCGGGGAGTGGAAGCAGCTGGGGCAGCCCCTCGACGTGCGCGGCGCGGCGGCGGGCTCGGCGAAGGTCGAGCGGATCTCGGGGACGTCGCGCTTCGTCGCCTACGGCGTCCTGAACGACGCCGCCACCTCGGACGGGAGCTACCTGCCGATGGCGAGGTGAGCGCCGGGAGGCCGCCGGGAGCGCGGCCGGCCCGGAAGGGCCGGCCGCTCCGCTCGGCCTCTATAGTAGAAAATCAAGACCTGACCCCAAACTCCGAGAGGAGCGGCTTCGCCGCGTCGTAGCCTGCCTGGATCAGCTCGGGGTAGCGGTCGTACTGGTGGATCTTCACGTGGTCGACCGCGGGCTCGACGAGGAGGTCGACGAACCGGAGGCTCGAGCGGATCGCGATGACGCTGTTGATCTCCTGCGCACGGAGGATCGACCCGACGAGGGACGGGGCGCGGAGCCTCTTTGCCCACGGGAGGACCTTCCCGCGGAGGACCTTCCAGCCGGAGAGCTC
Source organism: uncultured Holophagales bacterium (assembly GCA_964575465.1). Classification (GTDB taxonomy): domain Bacteria; phylum Acidobacteriota; class Thermoanaerobaculia; order UBA5066; family UBA5066; genus UBA5066. Next base: position 4,679 of record CAZNSS010000348.1, read on the forward strand.
CGGACCGAAGCGGTAGGGCTTCACCTTGTCGACGGCGGGCGCGACGTTCACGCCGACGACCGTGCCGCAGTCGGCCCTCCGTGCCATCCTCTCCACCGGGAAATTGTCCGTCACGCCGCCGTCGACGACGACGTCGCCGTCCTCGATGACGGGGGGGAAGACGCCCGGGATCGACATGCTCTTCC
>CAZNSS010000349.1:0-4862 GCA_964575465.1 uncultured Holophagales bacterium
CCATCGAGGTCGTCCCCGAGGCCGCGAGTTCCGCGGCCCCAGCGACGCGGCCCGTGCGTCGCCCTGCGGGCCTCGAGGTCGGCGAGAACGTCGGCCGAGGCCGCGTAGCGCCGCTCGCGGTCCTTCGCGAGGAGCCGGGCGACGACCGCGGCGAGCCACGAGGGAGTCTCCGGTCTCAGCTTCCGGACGTCGGGAGGCTCCTGCCGGATGTGCGCGACGATCGTGCCGATCGCCGAGTCGCCGCGCAGCGGGACCTTCCCGGCGAGCATCTCGAAGAGGACCACGCCGACGGCGTAGAGGTCGCTCCGGGCGTCGAGGACGTCTCCCAGCGCCTGCTCGGGGGAGAGGTACTCGACGGTTCCGACGAGCCCCTCCGTCTCGGTGACGCGGGTCTCCGTTCCCTCCCAGTGGCGCGCGAGGCCGAAGTCGGCGAGCTTCACCTCGCCGCTCTCGGCGAGGAGGACGTTCCCCGGCTTCACGTCGCGGTGGACGATGCCGAGCGCGTGGAGGTCGGCGAGCGCGCGGAGCACTTCCGCCGCGAGCTCCGCCGCGCGCTGCGGCGCGAGGGGCCCGCGCTGGAGGAGCTCGCGCAGCGACTCCCCTTCGACGAGCTCCATCGTCAGGAAGACCGTGTCGCCCGCCTGCCCGATGTCGAAGACGCGGACGAGGCGCGGGCCCGCCGCGTCGCGCGCGACGGCGACCTCCCGCCGGAAGCGCTTCAGCGCGGCCTCGGAGGTCCGGTCGGTCCGGAGGACCTTGAGGGCGACGCGCCGCTTCAGCTCGCGGTCGAACGCCTCGTAGACGACCGCCGAGCCGCCGGTCCCGAGGACGGAGCGGACCTCGTAGCGGCGGCCGATCTCCGTCCCCGGGGCGAAGAGGCGGACGCCGAGGGCCGGCGACCCGCGGACCGCCGTCTCCACCTCGCTCGTGCCGGGCCGGGTCTCGTCCAAGGTCTCGGAGCTCCTCTGCCCGCGATCATATCGGCGCTATCCCGTGACGACGCGAACCAGCCAGCCCGCCACGGCCCCGCCGAGGACGACCCACGTCGCGTTCGGGCGGAAGCGGACGAGGACGCCCGTACTGACGAGGAAGACGACCAGCGCCGGGACGTCGACGAGCGACGACCGCGCGAGCCAGCCCGTGACGACGACCATCAGGGCGAGCGACGCGACGTTGACGCCGGAAAGGAAGGCACCGGCGCGGGGCGAGCGGCGGAGGCGCGGGACGAGCGGACCGCTCAGCGCGACGAAGACGAACGCCGGGAGGAAGATCCCGGCCGTCGCCGCGGCCGCGCCCGCGGGCCCGAGGAGGAGGTAGCCGACGAACGTCGCCGAGGAGAAGACCGGGCCCGGCGTGATCTGGCCCGCGGCGATGGCGTCGACGAGCTGCGCCTCGGTGAGCCATCCGAGGCGCCCGACGAGGTCGGCCCGGAGGAAGGCGAGGAGGACGTAGCCGCTCCCGAAGAGGACCGACCCGATCTTCGCGAAGACGAGGAAGAGCGAGAGCGCGGTCGGCCCCGCGGCCGCCGGGAGAACCGGAAGCGCGGCGGCCGGCAGCAGGGGGCCGAGCGCGAGGAGGGTCGTGCCGCCCCGCGTCCCGGGCCTCTCCGCCAGGAGGAGGGAGACGACGCCGGCCCCGATGAGGACCACGAGCTCGTTCACGCCGAGCGCCGCGAGGAGGACCGCCGCGAGGCCGAGGAGCCGGAGGCGGAGGTCGGGCGCCGCCTTCGGGGCGAGCGAGACGATCGCCTGGACGACGACCCCGAGGATCGCCGGCTTGACGCCGTAGAGGAGCCAGCCCGCCGCCGGGAGCTTCCCGTACGTCACGTAGGCCCGGGCGATCAGGCCGGTGACGAGGACTGCCGGGACGAGGAACGAGAGCCCGGCCACGACGAGGCCGGCCCACCGCCGCCGCTCGAAGCCGATGTGGATCGCGAGCTCCGTGGAGTTCGGCCCCGGTATCAGGTTCGCCATGCTCAGGAGATCGAGGAACCGATCGCGCGTCAGCCAGCCGCGGCGCCGCACGACCTCCTCCTCCATCATCGCGACGTGGGCCGCGGGGCCGCCGAACGAGGTCGCCCCGAGCCTCAGGAAGAGGAGCGCGATCTCGCGGAGCGAGGTCCCCTCCGCCACGTCACCTCCGCGCGAGGACGACCGTGTCGGACGACGTTCCCGCGTCCCACGCCTCGCGGCGCATCCCGCCGAAGACCTCCTCGACGCGGAACCCCGCCGCCCCGAGGGCCGCCTCGAGCTCGGCGCGGCGCCACCCCTTCAGGAGGACGTTCTTTCCCGTCACGACCTCGATCGGCGGCTCCTCGCCGGGCCGCCAGCGGAGCGTCGTCGGGTTGAAGAGGACGGTCCCGTCGGGACGCGGGTCCATGAGGCGGAGGAAGACGACCCGCCCGGCGCCGTCCTCCCGCACGTTGAGCGGGAGGCTCGTCACGCGCTCGTCGAGGATCCGGTCGTAGTTGAGAACCTGGAAGAGGGCGGGCGAGCCGGGAAGGAGGAGCCTCGCGAGATCCGCGAGGAGGCACGCCATCGGTGCCTCGAAGAGGTGCGGGAGAGAGTTCCCGAGCGAGATCGCCGCGCCGAAGGGACCTTTCACCGCCTCGCCGAGCGTCGCGAGGTCGCCCTTCACGAACTCCGGCCCCGGCCCCCCTTCCCGCGCCTGGGAGAGCTGCGCCTCCGACGCATCGACGCCCGTCACCGAGAAGCCCTCCTCCTGGAGGAAGCGGGCGTGCTCGCCCGTACCGCACCCGAGGTCGAGGAGGCGCGGCGACGGCGCGCCGGCCAGGACCTCGCGCAGGAACGGCGCCTCGCGGGTGATCCGCGCGGGCCAGGCGATGAGGCGCCGGTAGGAGAGGCGGGAGTAGGGGTCGTTCGGGTCCGGGGCGTCGCTCACGGGAGGAGTCTCGCACCACGGCGGGGGTCTCGTCGCCGCGGGCTGCCCGGGGGCCTCAGTCTTCCTTCAGCCGGTGCGACTTCTTCAGCCACCGGGCGATCCCCCAGAGGACCGCGATGACCGGGATCGCCGCGACGCACGCGGCGTGGTACCCCGGGCGCGCGTCCCACGGCTGGTGGGAGAGGGAGTCGGCGAGGAGGAGCGCGGCGGCGCCCGCCGTCCAGTAGGCCGTGCTGCCGTACTCCTTGATGACGACGCGCGCCCAGTTGAAGCGCATCCCCGCGAGGGAGGCGCGGAGGCCGCGGAAGTCCGGGATCCAGCGCGGCACGCGGGAGCAGTACGCGTCGAACTCCTCGCCGAACTTCCCGCGCAGGAAACGCTCCTCGGCCGCCACGATGGAGACGTAGCCGAAGAGGAAGAAGGGGACCCCGACGGCCCACGCGGCGACGCCGTTCCAGATGGTGAAGAGCCCGAGGAGGATCAGGAGGTTCCCGACGTAGAGCGGGTTGCGGCAGTGCGCGAAGAAGCCGCCGGTGACGAGCCCCTCGGCGTAGACCTTCCGGTCCTTCCCGCCGCGGATGATGTAGACCGTGCCGACGACCGCGGAGCGGAGGACCTGGCCGGCGAGCGCGACGAGGACGCCGGCCAGGTCGAGGAGGTCGTCCGAGCGCTGGCTCCCGCCGGGCCACACGGGCTTCGAGAGGACGACGAGGAGGACGAGGACGACCGGGAAGAGCCCGTCACGGAGGCGGAAGAGGACGTTCCCCCATCCGACGAGAAGGGCGTTCGAGGTCTGCGGAGCCCGTGCCCCGGCCTCGGTCACCGGACGGCCACCACGCCCGCGAAGTTGTACCAGCGGAAGAACTCCTGGACGTGCGAGAAGCCGTTCTCGAGGAGGAGCGCGCGGTTCTCTTCCATCCGGTACGGGACGAGGACGTTCTCGAGCGCCTCCCGCTTCTGGGAGATCTCCATCTCGGAATAGCCGTGCCGCCGCTTCATGTCGTAGTAGTGGTCGATGAAGAGACGGTTGAACATCGTGTCGCTCTCGATGACCTTCTCGACGAGGATGAGCGCCCCCTGGTGGCGCAGGCCCGAGGCGATCGTCCGGATGACCCTCTCGCGGTGGAGCGGCCGTACGAACTGCAGCGTGAAGAGCATCACGGCGACGGACCCGTCCTGGATCTCGAACGGCTCGTGGAGGTCGAGGTAACGCACCTCCCGCGAGCGGGGGCTCGGCGAGGCGTCCAGCTTCCGGCGGGCGCGCTCGAGCATCTCGCGCGAGTTGTCGAAGCCGACGAAGCCGACACCCGGATCGACGGTCCGCTCCATGGCGAGCATCGTCGTCGCCGTCGAGCAGCCGAAGTCGTAGAGCGTCGACCCCGGGACGCCGAAGTCGCCGGCGAGCTCGGTCGTCATCCGCTGGATCTCGCCGTAGAAGGGGACCGAGCGGTTGACCATGTCGTCGAAGACGCCCACGGTCCGCGCGTCGAACGTGAAGTCCGTCAGCTTCTGGTTCGCGGCGAAGATGTCGTCGGTCGGGACGCCGCCGGGCGTCACCGGGACCGGCATCGCGTCGGGAATCGGCGCGGAGGCGTCCGCCCCGCCGTGATCCGCCGGGCGGCCCTCTTCGGCCGCGGGTCGTCCGCTGCTCATGCCTGCTGCTTCTCCTGACTGCTCCGCGCGAGGGCGATCAGCCCGCGCACGACGAGGCGCATGTGGGCTTCGTCGAGGCCGGAGCGGCTCGCGTAGCCGAGGACGAGCTGCTCCACCTCGCGCTCGCGCTCCGGGTCGAACACGGGGGCGCCGATCGCCTTCTTCAGGCGGCCCGCCTCGAGGGCGAGCTCGACGCGGTGCCGGACCAGGTCGACGATCTCGCGGTCGGTCGCTTCGATCTTCTCCCGGAGGCGCGCCAGCTCGGGCGACTCCGGGTGCCCGGCGCTGCCGTGCGTCACGCCACACCC
>CAZNSS010000350.1:0-4856 GCA_964575465.1 uncultured Holophagales bacterium
TCGTCGACCGCTCCCTCTTCCTCCTCAAGCACAAGATGGACCTCGCCCAGGTCCGTCCCGACGAACGGCTCGCCCCCGGCCTCCCGAACGTCCTCTGCGACCCCTCCCAGATCGAGCAGGCGATCCTCGCCCTCGCGATCAACGGCATCGAGGCGATGCCGGAAGGGGGGACCCTCACGATCGTCACCGCTCCGCACGGGGCCCACGGGGCCCGGCTCGAGATCGCCGACTCGGGCGTCGGGATGGACGACGAGGTCAAGAGGCAGATCTTCGAGCCCTTCTTCACGACGAAGGGGGAAGGCGACGGCAAGGGGCTCGGCCTCGGGCTCGCCGTCGTCTACGGCATCGTCCAGCGGCACGGTGGCGCGATCGACGTCGAGAGCGCCCCCGGGTCCGGGACCCGCTTCGTCCTCACCCTGCCGGGGACCTCCGCCCCGGGAGAGGAGTCCTGATGTCCTCGCCCGTCAAGCTGATGATCGTCGACGACGAGCCCCACCTGAGGAGCTCCCTGACGTTCTGGTTCCGCGAGGAGGGGTACGACGTCCTCTCCGCCGGCAGCGGGCGCGAGGCGCTCGCCACGCTCGCGCGCGAGGCGCCCCAGATCCTCCTCGTGGACATCAAGATGCCGGGGATGGACGGCCTCGAGGTGCTCCGAAAGGTGCGCGAGAGCTCGCCCGAGACGACCGTCATCATCATGACCGCCTACGCCTCCGTCGAGACGGCGATCCAGGCCCTCAAGGACGGCGCCTACGACTACATCGTCAAGCCGTTCGACCCCGAGGCGATCTCGCGCCTCGTGAAGAAGGCGGCCGAGCGCTACACGCTCCTCTCCGAGAACCGCGAGCTGAAGGCGCGCCTCGAGGCCAGCGAGCCGGCCCTCGTCACGGCCGGCGGCGGGCCGATGGCCCACGTCCTCGAGCTCGTCGAGCAGGTCGCCCCGACCGACACGAGCGTCCTCGTCACGGGCGAAAGCGGCACGGGCAAGGAGCTCGTCGCGCGCCTCATCCACGGCAAGAGCCCGAGGCGCTTCGGGCCGCTCAGCGTCGTCAACTGCGGCGCCCTCTCCGAGGGCGTCCTCGAGAGCGAGCTCTTCGGCCACGAGAAGGGCGCCTTCACCGGCGCCGCCGGGCGGCGGCGCGGCAAGGTCGAGCTCGCGCACGAGGGGACCCTCTTCCTCGACGAGATCGGCGACGTGCCGCCGAAGGTCCAGGTCGACCTGCTCCGCGTCCTCCAGGAGAAGCAGGTCGTCCGCGTCGGCGGGAACCAGCCGGTCCCCGTCGACTTCCGGCTCGTCACCGCGACGCACCGCGACCTCGAGGACGAGGTCGCCGCCGGCCGCTTCCGGCAGGACTTCTTCTTCCGGATCCACGTCTTCACGATCGAGCTCCCCCCGCTCCGCGAGAGGCCCGCCGACATCGCCGTCCTCGGCCAGCACTTCCTCTCCCGCTTCGCGACCTCGATGAACCGGAAGATCGGCGGCTTCTCCCCGGCGGCCCTCGCCGCGATGACGGACTACCCGTGGCCCGGCAACGTCCGCGAGCTGCAGAACGCCATCGAGCGCGCGGTCGTCCTCTGCAAGGGGGACACGATCGAGGCCTCGCACTTCCCCTTCGCCGGCAACGGTCTCGCGCCGGCGGCGGCGTCGCAGACGCTCGCGTCGGCGGAGGAGGCGCACATCCGGAAGATCCTCGCGGTGACCGGGTTCAACGTCGCCCAGGCCGCCCGCGCGCTCGAGATCGACCGGGTGACCCTCTACAACAAGATGAAGAAGTTCGGCATCGACCGCCCGTGAAGGTCCGGCTCCTCCACACCGCCGACGTCCCCCCCGGCCACGTGAGGAGCGCCTTCAGCGGCCTGGCGCCGCCCCTCCTCCCCGGCGAGTCGGCGGCGTTCCGTGGCTCCCTCAAGCCGTTCTACGACCGGTCCCGCGCGCAGTACGACGCCGCGAGCGTCCTCGACACCGTCCCCGACCCCGAGGGAGGATGGATGAACCTCCTCCTCGTCGGCGTCGACCTCTTCGTCCCCGCTCTCACGTACGTCTTCGGCCTCTCGCACCTCGGCGGGCGGCGCGGCGTCCTCTCCCTCTCCCGGCTGAAGCCGCCCGAGGAGAGCGTCGTCTCGGAGGAGATCCTCCTTCGGCGCCTCGACGTGGAGGTCGCGCACGAGCTCGGCCACGCGGCCGGGCTCGTGCACTGCGTCGTGAACGACTGCGCGATGCACCGCTCCCTCTGGCCGGAGAGCGTCGACCTCAAGAACCCCGTGTTCTGTCCCTCCTGCCGGGCGCTCCTGCCGCACGGGCCGTAGCCCGCGCCGGCGTCGAACGCCGCCCCGGGGAGGCCGCCGAGAGAGCCGGAGCCGCCTGTGGGACGAGCACCGCCGCCCCTTCGAGCCGCCCTTCCCGAAGGTCCCCGAGCGCCTCGTTCGCCGCGGCCAGCGGGTAGGTCCGGACCCGGCTCTTCACGCGGGCCCGCGCGGCGAGCGCGAGGAACTCCTCGCCGTCCCTCCGGGTCAGGTTGGCGACCGAACGGAGGACCCTCTCCCCCCACAGGAGGGCGTAGGGGAACGACGGGACGTCGGACATGTGGATGCCGCCGCAGACGACGACGCCCCCCTTCCGGACCGACCGGAGGGCTGCCGGGACGAGCGCGCCGACCGGCGCGAAGACGAGGGCGGCGTCGAGCGGCTCGGGCGGGAGCTCGTCCGAGCCGCCGGCCCAGGAGGCCCCGAGCGAGCGCGCGAAATCCTGCGAGGCGACGTCTCCCGGGCGCGTGAAGGCGAAGACCTCCCGTCCCTCGAAGCGGGCCACCTGCGCGACGAGGTGCGCCGCGGCGCCGAAGCCCCAGATGCCGACCGCCCGCGGGTCCCCCGCCATCCGGAGCGTCCGGTGTCCGATCAGCCCCGCGCAGAGGAGCGGCGTCGCTTCGGCGTCCCCGAAGGCCGACGGGATCGGGAAACAGAAGCCCTCGCGGGCGACCGTCCGCTCCGCGAACCCGCCGTCGAGGTCGTAGCCGGTGAATCGCGCCTCGTCGCAGAGGTTCTCTCTCCCCTCCGTGCAGGTGCGGCAGCGGCCGCACGTGGAGCCGAGCCACGGGACGCCGACCCGGTCGCCCACCGCGAAGCGCGACGCGCCCTCGCCGACCCTCTCGACGACGCCGACGACCTCGTGCCCGAGGACGAGCGGGAGCTTCGGTCTCGAAAGGTCGCCGTCGAGGACGTGGAGGTCGGTCCGGCAGACGGCGCAGGCCGAGACTCGGAGAAGGAGCTCTCCGGCAGCGGGGACGGGGTCGGAGACCTCCGCGGCGCGGAGGGGGCGGCGGGGGGCGTCGAGGAGCATCGCCTTCATCGCGGCCTCCGGCTGGCGGGAACGGCACCGTCCCCGTTGCCTTCCGGATCAGTATGCGCGCGTCACCGGCACGAGCCGCCCGCTCCCGAAGCTGACGCGCGAGACCTTCAGGACGATCCCGTGGACGACGCGCTTCCCCTCCGCGCGGCGGATCGCGGCGCGCAGGGCCACGTCCTCGGGCGAGGAGCCGGACCTGTTCCCGAGGATCGCCTCGACGCGCGGAGAGACGTCGTCGTAGTCGAACGGATCGACCTGCCCCTCCGCGAGCTCCGCGGTCGGCGCCCGCTCGAGGACGAACGCCGGGATCGTCCCCCGCGTCTGCGCGACCCAGCGCGCGAGGCGGACGACCTCCGTCTTCGGGAGGTCGCCGATCGGCGACAGGAGCCCCGCGAGGTCTCCCCAGAGCGTCCCGTAGCCGAGGGCGAGCTCGGTCTTGTTGCTCGCGTTCAGGAGGAGCCCGCCGTGCCGGTTCACGACCGCGGCGAGGACGACCATCCGGAGCCGCGACTGGAGGTTCTCGTGCGTACGGCGCCCCGCGGACCCTTCGTCGAGGAGGTCCGGGAGCCCGGCCTCGAAAGGCGCGAGGAGCGGCTCGAGCGGCCTCTCCTCGAGGCGGATCCCGAGCGCGGCGGCGACCCCGCGGGCCGCCTCCGTCGAGCGCGGGTCGGTGAAGCGGGAGGGGAGGTGGACCAGGGCGACGCGCGAGGGGCCGAGCGCCTCTGCGGCGATCGCCGCCACGAGCGCCGAGTCGACCCCGCCGGAGAGACCGAGGACGACCGACGGGAGACCGCTCCCGTCGACGAACCCGCGGACGCCGAAGGAAAGGGCGGCGAAGAGCTCGGCCTCCTCGGGCCCGTTCGCTTCGGGCGGCCCGGCCTCGGGCGCGTCGGAAGTCCCGAGGTCCACCGTCCCGACCTCCTCGGCGAACCGCGGCAGCCGGACGAGCTCTTCGCCGTCCGCCGAGAGCGCGAAGCTCCCCCCGTCGAAGATCAGCTCGTCCCGGACGCCGACGGCGTTCACGAACGCGATCGGCTGCCGAAGCCTCCGCGCGGCGCGGAGCCTCTCCTGCGGAATGCCGGTCCGGAACGGCGAGGCGACGAGCGCGAGGAGCGCCCCGGCCCCCTGCGCGGCGAGGTCGGCCGCCGGGTGCGCGGAGTACCCCTCGTCCCACACGTCCTCGCAGACGAGCGCGCCGACACGCCGCCCCGCGACCTCGAACGGCTCGCTCGCGCTCCCCGGGAGGAACCAGCGCGTTTCGAGGAAGACCTCGTAGCTCGGAAGGAGGCGTTTCGGCTGGACGTGGGCGACCGCGCCTCCGGACAGGACGAGCGCCGCGTTCGCGAGCGACGGGTGCTGCGGGAGCCGCGCGGGCGAGCGGGCGAGGCGCGTCTCTCGGAGAGGACCCTGCAGGAGTGCTCGTCGCAAGCCTGTCCGTCGGCATAGCCACGACGTATCTCGCTCTCGTGAGCGCGACTCGCACTGATTTGGAGCAGGCGCGACTTGCATGCCAGGC
>CAZNSS010000351.1:0-4856 GCA_964575465.1 uncultured Holophagales bacterium
TTCGGCTCGAAGTGTAAGACTCGGGGGGTGAGGCCCCTCCGGACGACACGCGCCGACCTCCTCCTCGCCGGCTCGGCCTTTCTCGTCGCCCTCGCGGTGCGCCTCCTCTCCTTCCCCGCAGCGACGTCGGGCGGGCTCCGCCTCGTCTCCCCCGACTGCTACGGCCACCTCCGCCGCTCGACCTCCGTCGCGAGGAACTTCCCGCGCGTCCCCGTCCGCGACGCGTGGCTGAACCACCCCGAGGGCGGGATCTTCATCTGGCCCCCCGGCTTCGACCTCCTCGTCGGCGGCACGGCCCGCCTCGCGTACGGGGCGGACGCGACGCAGGAGGAGGTCGCGCGCGTCCTCGCGGCGCTGCCGCCGCTCCTCGGCGCGCTCCACGTCGTCCCGCTCTTCCTCCTCGCGCGGCGCGTCCTCTCGCGCCGGCGGGCGGCTCTCGCCGTCACCGCCTACGCGTTCCTCCCGGCCGCCGCGATCTGGAGCCAGTTCGGCCACGGCGACCACCACGTCGCCGAGGTGCTCCTCCTCCTGTTCCTCCTCCTCGCCCTCGCGAGGGCAAGGGAGGCGGGGCTCCCCCCGGGAGCTTCGTTCGCGCGGACGGTCGTCGCGGGGGCCGCCGTCGCCGCGATGGTCCTGACCTGGCAGGGGGCCGTCTTCGCCGCGGCGCTCTCCTTCCTCTGGGCCTCGCTCGCCCTCCCGCCGCGGAAGGCCGTCCTCCTCTCGCTCTCCGCGACGCTCCTCACCTCCCTCGCGACCTTCCCGTTCGCGGCGGGGCTCGATCTCCCCTTCACGTTCGTGTCGTTCGGCTGGTGCCAGCCGGCGCTCCTCCTCGCGGGCTCTGCCGCCGTGGCCGGCATCGTCGCGTTCCGCGCCCCGGGGCGCTCGCGCCTCGCCTTCGGCGCCCTCGCGCTCCTCCTCGCCGCCGCGGCGGCGCCCTTCGCCGCCCCGCTCGCCGCCACCGTCCTCCGTGGCACCCGGTACGTCGCGATCCACACCGCGGGCCTCGCCGTCGACGAGATGGACCGCGGCGGGTACCTCTCGTACCCGAAGGACTTCCTCGGCGTCGTCGCCGAGGCACGCCCCCTCGTTTCGTCGCCGCTCGCCGCGACGCTCCGGGGCGCCGTCGAGGAGCTCTCCCCCGGCTTCCTCCTCCTTCCCGTCGCCGTCTTCCTCTGGGGGCGCCGTCGCCCGGAGCGGCGGCTCCTCGCGCTCTTCGGGGGCGCCCTCTTCCTGATGACGCTCTCGCAGCAGCGCAACGTCTACTACCTCGCCCCGTTCGCCGCCCTTGCGCTCGCCGAGGCGCTCGCGCGGCTCGCCCCGCGCCGGGTGTTCCGCTGGTCCGCCGCCTCCCTGGCGGCCGCCGCGCTCCTCGTCGTCCTGCCGGGGCTTCCGCACTACGCGCGGATCGTCCGGTACGCCGGCGCGCCGGGAAGCGACCTCGTCGAGACCCTGGCGCGCTTCCGGGAGTTCGCTCCCCCTCCCGTCGACCCGGCTGCCCTTCCGCAGCCGCGCCCCGGGACGATCGAAGGCTTCTTTGCCCCCTGGTCGGCCGGGCACTTCGTCACCGCGCTCACCGGCTGGCCGGCCGCCGCGGACCCGTTCGCCTACGGGTGGAGGCGGCAGGCGCTCCTCTTCACGGCGACCGACGACGCGGAGGCCGAGAGGATCCTCGACGGGGCGCGCTGCCGGTGGCTCTTCACGACCGACCTGCGCGCCGTCCTCCCCTCCTACGCGGCTGCAGCCGGCCGGCCGGGTGCGCCGCCCGCCGCGACGTTCTCGGTGCGCGTCCACGAGTCGGCCTCACCGCGCCCCGTCCCCTTCCTCGAGCTCGCGCTCGAGTCGCGGACGGCCTACCGGGCGCCCGACGGGAGGATCGTCCCCCGCTTCCGGATCTGGCGGGTCAGAACGGCCACGGAGAGGGAGGGAGCGTCCGCTCCAGTTCCTGCCGCGCCCTGAGGCGGGGCGGCACCGGAACCCCCGGCGGCATCGAGCGCGCGAGCGCCCCTTCCCTCGTGAAGTAGACCTCCTCGACGTATCCACGCTGCACGACGAGCGGCGGCGAGAGGGGCGAGAGGACCGGGAGGGCGAGGCCCACGGCGGTCCAGAGGCACGCACCCGCGAGGAACGGGGCGAGGCGCTCCCGGCCGAACGCCGCGACCGACGCGCCGAGGACGAGGCCGAACGGGACGACGACCGCGAGCGGCTTCCAGACGAGGTGGAGGAGGTTCGGCGCCACGAGCCCCTCGGCGAGGAACGACGCGGCGAAGCTCCCCCAGGGAAGAGGGAAGCCGGGCGGAACGAACGGGAAGACCAGCGTCGTGAGCGCGACCGCCGCCGTCGAGGCTCCGGCGAGGGCCGTGGCGACGTCGCCCCACCGCACGAACGCGAGAGGGAAGAGGAGGAAGGGAAGGGCGCCGACGAGGTACCGCGCCCCGACGGTGAATCCGCCATGCCAGTTCGGGTAGCCGCCGTAGGTCAGGAGGATCGCGGCAGGGACGGCGACGAGCGCGACGGTGGCCCGGGGCGCGAGCTTCCGGCGCGCGGCCGCAATGCCCGAGGGCACCAGGAGCAGGAGGGGCGAGAGGACGAGGAGCCCCTTCGAAGGGTCGAGGAGGAGCCGGCCGAGGATCGACGGCCGGGGGAGGCCGATGCCGAAGAGCCCCTGGCGCGCGAGCTCCCGGAAGGAGGCGTCCTTCTCGAGCCCGGAAGAGAGCTGGAACGGGCTGCCGAAGCAGGCCGCGTTCCAGGCCCCGAGGACGACGGCGAACGGAAGACCGCCGAGGACGACCCGGGCGAGGCGAGCCGGCGCCCGCCACGCGGCGACCGCGACGAGGACGGAAGCGGGGATCGCGGCCGGGTACTCGGAGAGCACGGCGAGACCGAGGAGCGCCCCGGCGGCGACGTCCCTCACTTTTCCCGCCCTCTCCGCCCGCGGGCCGAAGAGCGCCGCCCAGGCGCCGAAGAGGCAGGCCGCGACCAGCGCGTGAGAGAAGAGGAGGAGCGCGTAGGCAAGGAGCGGGGTCGCGAAGAGGAGGGCGAAGAGCGCGGCTCTCCGGCCCTCGTCCGGAGCGAGGCGCGCGAAAGCGGCCGCGAGGAGGAGGACCGGCAGCGTCGCCCCGGCGAGGCGCATCGCGGTGAGGGACCGGCGGAGGGAGGAGGCCGACGGCGGTCCGGCGAAAGGCCGGGCGGCGACGTAGCCGGGAAGCGCGATCAGGGCCGTCCCCGGCGCCTTGTTCGAGTAGAGCCGGCCGTCGACCTCGGCGACGTCCTCCATGCGGGGTCCGAGGATCCGGGCCGGACCCGTCACCTCGGGAGTCCCCTCCTCGACGAGCGCCGCCGCGAGGGCCCATCGCGTCGTCTCGTTCGGCGAGACGAAGTGGGGGAAGACCGGGACGACGAGGAGCGCGAGGAGGCCGAAGAGCCCTATCACGACCCGGGTCCCCGTGCTCTTCGGGGCAGTCGTCATAATCTCCGGATCATGCGCCATGGGCAGCGGATCGCGGTCGTCATGCCGGCCTACAACGCGGAGCAGACCCTCCACCGAAGCTTCGACGAGATCCCGAAGGAGTGGGTCGACGACATCTTCCTCGTCGACGACGCCTCCCGCGACGGGACCGTGGCGCTCGCCCGGACGATCGAGGGGCTTCACGTCGTCGTGCACCCCGAGAACCGCGGCTACGGCGGGAACCAGAAGACCTGCTACGCGACGGCCCTGGCCGCAGGGGCCGACGTCGTCGTCATGGTCCACCCCGACCACCAGTACGACGCCTCCGTCCTCCACGACCTGATCGAGCCGATCGCCGAGGGGAAGGTCGACGCCATGTTCGGGAGCCGGATGCTCGGCGGGAGGCCGATCGAGGGCGGCATGCCGAAGTGGAAGTACCTCGCGAACGTCTTCCTGACCGCCGTCGAGAACGCCACGTTCTACCTCTACCTCACCGAGTACCACTCGGGCCTCCGCGCCTACTCGCGCCGCTACCTCGAGACGGTGAACCTCGCGGCCTTCTCCGACGACTTCGTCTTCGACACGGAGATCATCGCGGCCGGGATCTGGAAGGGGATGCGGATCCGCGAGATCCCGATCGTGACCCGCTACTTCGACGAGGCGTCGCAGATCGACTTCGTCCGTTCCTGCGTCTACGGCCTCTCGATCCTCGGCGTCATGGTCCGCTACAAGCTCCAGAAGTGGGGCTACCGGAACGACCCGATCTTCCGGTGAGGCGCCTCCTCCCGGCGGCCGTCGCCGCGCTCGTCCTCCTCGCCGTCGCCCTGGCGAACGTGGACCTCCTCACCGGCCGCGCGACCCCCTCCTTCCGGGACCTCGCCACGACGCAGCGCCCCGCCCGGGCGCTCGCGGCCTCCCTCGGAGCGGCGGCGCTGAACCCGCACGCCTCGTTCGGACAGCCGTTCCACGGCAACCCGAACCTCGTCCTCGCCTATCCCTTCCCCGTCGCGCCCCGGTGGCTCGGCGCCCATCTCCTGCTCCACGCCGTCCTCGGCGGGTTCGGGTTCCTCGTCTTCCTGGCGCTCCTCGGGCGCTCGCCCGACGCGGCCCTCGCGGGTGCGCTCGCCTTCTCGTTCTCCGGCTACGTTCTCTCGTCGACGGCCTTCCTCAACGCCGCCACGACGCTCGCGTGGATCCCGTGGCTCCTCGGCTCCGTCGCCGTCGCCCGGAAGGAAGGGCGCCCCGCGTTCCGCCTCGGCCTCCTCGGCGCCGCGGCGGCCTCCACGCTCCTCGCTCACGCCGGAGAGCCGGCGCTGGGCCTCCTCGGGATCCTCCTCGCGTTCGCCTTCGCCCTCTCCGGACCCCGCGGCGCGAGGCTCCGTCCCGCCGGCGCCCTCGCCGGCGGCGGCCT
>CAZNSS010000352.1:0-4810 GCA_964575465.1 uncultured Holophagales bacterium
CGGACCATACTCGCCGTCGATCGGTCACCGAACCCCGCAGTGATGAGCCCCATCATCGCCGACAGCCCAGCCGACACACCGCCGACCGCGAGCGCCTGCCACGACGACAGAGACGTGACCTCCAGCCCGCCGGCACCAGTCGCCAACGCGGCTCCAGTCGCCTGGATGAACGTCCTGACCACCCGCTCGGCAATGTCGATGAGCGCGATCTTGTTCATGGTGTCCCCTCCTTGGGGTCTCGAGCCAACGCCGCCTCAACCGCGGCAACACGGTCCATCATACGGGGCGAATCGCCGTTCTCGCCGAGATGATGTCGCACCACCCGCAGCACCCACGCCACATCGGACCGCGTCGCAGCGAGCGGCTCGGATACCTCGGCGCGGATCTGCTCAGCGACACGCGTTTCGAACGCGTCATGCGCGGCTTGCCACGCACGCCACGTACGCCGGGCCACCCAGCCCGCCGCGGTGCCGATCACCGTCACCGCGGCGACATTCGACGCCAGCTCCTGCACCCAGCTCGATGCCATCACTCTCCCCAGGATCGTCCAGCCGACTGTGCCCGCCACCACCAGCAGCCCTACGGCTGCGTCACCCGCGTCTGGCATGGGGAGAAGCCAGACGCTGGGCCTCAGACGGTGCACCCGACGAGTGTACCGGCCGCGCCAGCGGATAGGGCGGCCACCCGTAGCGGTCAGATCAGGTACGGCCATGGCGCACACACCAGCTCGACAGTGATCCGAGTGTGCTGCCCGCGGCCGACAGGTTCGACCGTCACTACCGACCCGGGTGGGATCACGAGCGGCCCGGCAGTCGCAGGCACCTCGACGCGCAACACTCCTTCCGGCAGGGTCACGGTGTCGACCGGGGTGCCGTTCACGATCACCGCGAACGCCGAGTCTCCCGGAGCGACAGGGTCGCCGGCCTCGTCGGTCGTGCCCGTCTCATCGGTCGCAGCTGCCACGATCATCAGCACCGCTAGCGCCTCGGTGGTCGGCCACGGCGACGACGCCTCACCGACGGTCGCAGCGCGACCGGTGAACGAGTGGCGGCTTGGCTCCACGACCCGCGACCATTCGACCGACGGAGTGGTTTTCGACGGCGCCGCGACACGCCCGCCGACCGTCCCGGCGGCCGCACGGTCCGTCACCCGTTTCGTCCGCGCCTCCCACGCCTCGCGTGCCGTCACGACCTGCGGCACGAACGTCACGTCACCCGCGTCTGACTCTGCGATGTCGACCGACATCACCTGCACGACCTCGGACCCTGCTGGAGTCGTGACGGTCACGAGCCCACCAACCTCAACATCGATCCCCGGTCGGTCCCCATCCCCGGCCGCGGTCGATGGGAGGCACCGCGGATGCACTGCGAGACGCACACTCCGATCGAGGTTCGCGGTCGCCGCCAGCCACCCTTCAGCGACCGTCGTCGCGGCCGCGGAGCCGAGCGACCCGAGAGCGACGAACTCCTCATACCTGCCGTTGGACGCGATCGACGCTGCGTCCTCGACCGTCACCCACCCATCGGCAGTCAGCACCACCAGCGCGTTCGCGGTCGGTGTCGCCTGAGCGACCGTCGAATGCTCCCGCAGATTCGGGCCGCCAGCGAACAGCGGGTCGGACGACCACTCGACCGACGGAGTCCGCCACTCCACCGCCTCGAGTCCGTCGCCGTCGATCACGCCCGGCAGGAGCGCGCCACGAACCTCAGGCACAGCCCCGGACGTGTCGCACCACCACTCGATCGTCCCATCACCGGCAGCGCGGGCAGCGTCAGCGGTCGACGACGCCCCGACCGCGAGCGGAAGCTGCTCGATGATCGGCCAAGTTCGCGTCCCTTCATCGGTTGACGACGCCGGCACGGCGAAGACCCGACACCCGCGTGTCGCAGCCTCATCGGTGAGAGCCGCGACGACCTCGTACGGTGTCTGCCCTTGCGGTGGGACACCCATCGCTTTCGCTGTGCCCGCATCATCCGTTCTGGCGAGCGTCACACCGTCGAGCCCTGCCACAGACGCGATGAGCCCGCCGACGTTCCCGGCGACCTCAAAATTCTGGTTCACGCCGCGGACCCGCAGTTCGTGCCACCCTGGCTGGACCGTCACCAGTGTCTGGGCCGGTTTCTGCCACTGGGACTGCTCGGTGAACCTGGTCGCGGGACGGGAGTCGATGAGCTGTCCGCCGATCCACGCCTCATACCCGTCGTCGCCAGCCAGCTGGACGACCACCTGCGTCGGCCCCAGCGCGTCCACGAAAAACGGCAGGAAACACCACGACGGGCCGTTCGGATGCTCAGCGCTGACCGCAGCTTCGTGCCACACCCACCAGGCGGCCGGGTCGAGCCACCCCCACGGCGTCCCGGATTTACCGTCCGGGATCGGCTCGACCGTCTCCGGTTGCGGCGACAGCGGCCAAGCGTCGCCCCACGCCGACCATGAAGTGAACGTCGGGTCGGGCCACCCGAGGGTACGTGTCGGCCCGAAAGGCGCGACAACTCCTGGAGGTGGTGCGACGATCTGCCGGTCTAGGTCAGCTGATATCGGCACGGCCGTGACCGGAGTCCACAGGGTCCGCTCAGGGTTCGCCGCGACCTGCGCGGGCTCGGTCGTCCGCGCCACATACAGGTGGCACGGACGCAACGGAAGCCCGTCGACGTACACCGCGAGCGGCGCACCCGATATCGCCGGCTCGTCGTTCTTCACCGAAAAGGTGAGTGATCCCTCGCCGAGCCCGTGACCGAGTCGGAGCGTCGCGCGGGTCCGCAACAGGATCTCGGTGTCGGTACCGGTGTCGACGATCGAGAGTCGTGAGCGGCTCATAGCCGTCCAGCGTACGACCATCCGGCGCGTCGACCCCACACGCGCCCTTCGGTGCGCCAGGCCTGCTCATCTGGGAGCGGGCCTGCTGCCGGGTCGGGCGGGAGGCGGAAACGGATCGTCCACGGCCCGTAAGCGCCGTCGTACCCGTGCGACAGTGGATGCGCCGCCGGTGTCGACGACGGGTCGATGAGCGGTGTCCATGTCTCCGCGACACGCTCCCAGTCCCATGTGCCCTCGACGGTCAGGTCGACATTCTCGGGGGTGTCGTCGGTCGAGATGGTCATGACGAGCCACGGCTCGTCGACCGTCTGTGTCGCCGACGTCGACCCGACGGCCGAGTGGTCGCGGAAAATCTGCGACGTTGCGAACGGCGGGTCGGGAGGCACGGTGATCGTCGGATCTGCGATCGGCCACGGCCGGTAGAACCCGATCGGGTCGGTCTCCTCCGGCCACGCCGCGCCCGTCGCGTCGGCGGCGACGATGGTTTGCAACGAGTCGAGCACCGCAACTGCGCTGGACATGGTGTGCCGGTTGATCCACGGGCCCGGCCCGGACGGGCGCAGGTGGTGACCCCACACCGCGTGCACAGTCCAGTCCATCGCGTCGGGCCATCCGTCGAGCGACCCACACTGGAGCCGCCCGGACACGAGCCGCGACCAATCGGAGTACCAGACCGGAGGTAGGCTGCATGTCACCTCGATCGTCCACGTTCGACCATCCGCCACGACCGCATGCGACGGGGGCGACCCCACCCCGTCAAACCCCCACGGCGCCAGCCCCGACACGACCGCGAAAGTCCACGTCGCCCCGGACGGAGCGTCGGAGCTCGCTGATCCGTCCGGCGCCGCCCAGTCAAACCACTCGTACGGCTGGTCGTACACCGCGGACGGCATCACCCACACGCCATCGGGCTCACCATCCATGTCGACCTGGAACGTCACCGTAAACGTCACCGGGTCGGGATCGCATGTGCCAAGACGGAGGATCGCCCCACCATCATCAGCGAGCGCGACACCATCGCCGTACGTGATCGAGACGGACGGCGCCATCAACCCACCCGCGCCGCGATCGCCGCGACCGCGTCGGCTCTCGTCTGCTCCTCGTCGTCGAGCGCGTCGACCGCAGCGGCCAAGGCCCTCACGGTCGCAGTGAGCGCCGCGACCTGGGCGCGCAACGCTGCGACCGGCACTGCCTGCGTCCCCTGACCGCCAGGTGCGTCAGGCAACGCCGGGATTGCCCCAGCGACCTTCGCCCGCTTCGGCTTCTTCACACGCGCACGCGCTCGAGCTCGGGTCACAACGCCTCCAACAGATCGGCGAGCAGCTCCTCGACGGACGGCACGTCAGGTGTGTCCGGCGTCGGCTCTGCGACATGCGCCGCCACCGTCGCGGTCAACACGTCACCGTCGACCTCACCCCACACCGTCGTAACCCCAGAGGCGTCGGGCCCGGACGACCAGAGCGGCACCCCGCCCAACTCGGCGGACAGCTGCCCCAGGTTCACCGGCTTCGACACCTCGACCATCACACCACCTTCTCGGCTCGCAGCACCGACCCCGCGAAAATCGTGACTTCCGTCGCGGTCGACACTGCCTGTGCCATCTGCACACGCAGATCCCCAGCCGTCGTCGTCGTCACGACCGCGGAGAGCTCGAAGTGCACCCGCCGTTTCGTCCCGGACGCCGTGCCCGCGACGCCCACGGTCAGGGCCGTGCCAAGGCCGGGCGTCACGACGCCGGTACCGGTCGACGCCGTGAACGGCGAGTTAGCGGCGGCGGTCGTCGGAGCGAGCAACGTCACACCCACGGCTGACGCACCCGCAGGCCCGGCCAAAGCGACCGACAGATCGGCGGACACATCGCCGCCGCACACCCCACGCACCGACACGAGGTACGTCGACGCCGCCTCCAACACCACAGCGAACCCAGCCACGTCCGCGAGTGTCGTCGTCGACACCGCGGACACATCCGACGGCAGGACCGCCACACGAGCCG
>CAZNSS010000353.1:0-4809 GCA_964575465.1 uncultured Holophagales bacterium
CGCCGAGGAGGCGGGGCTGCGTCCGGAACGAGCCCGCGGTGAGGACGTCCGCCCCGGCCGTCACGTTCTCGCGGTGGACGGCGAGGACGAGCTCCGGCGCGCCGAGGACGGCTCGGGCGCTCCAGAGGGGAGGGCCGGTGGGGGCGCCCCGCCGCGACAGCTCCGTGCCGAGGGCGGCATCGAGGAGGAGGGACCGTTCCGCGAGGAGGGCGCGGAGCCGGGTCGCGCTCACTCCTGGACGGGCGGGAAGGCGCCGGAGATCGGCCCCTGCCCGAAGCGGGCGCCGTAGGCGAGGGCGGCGAGCCCGGCGCGGTTGCGCGCGCCCGTCTTGCGGAAGGCGCTCGAGAGGTGGGTCCGCACCGTCTCGGTCGAGATCCCCATCTCCTCGCCCACCTCCTTGTTCGAGAGGCCGTGGGCAACGAGCGCGACGATGAACGACTCGGCCTTCGTGAGGTCGAACCGGGCGACGAGGTCGGCCTCGTCGACCGGCGGCGGGGAGTCGTTGGAGACGACGAAGACGACGGAGGGCTTCTCGGAATGGCCTCCCGAATGCTCCTCGGCGACGTCCGCCGCCACGAGCCGCAGGGTGCCCCCCTTCCGTCGCGGGTCGTCGACGGTCGAGGCGGACTCCTCGTCTCCATGGAGCGCCCGCCGCGCCGCGCGGAGGACGGCCGACGTGATCGCGGCGCCGCCGAAGTGCGACTTCGCGGCGGAGTTCATGGCGAGGAGGCTCCCCTCGGCGTCGAGGACGAGGGCCGCGACGGGGAGGCGGTCGAGGACGACCTGCATCGCGCGCGCGCGGCGCGAGAGGTCCTCGAGCAGCTTCTTCATCGCGTCCATGTCCTCGAGGAGCGGGAGGACGAGCCGGCCGAACGCCAGCTCGCTGTCGGTGTAGTTCCCCGCGAACTCCTCGGCCTCGAGAGTCTTCTTGCCGCTCTTCTGGAGCTTCTCGAGGAGCCTCCGGACCGCCTCGAATCGCATCGCGACCGCCCCCGGGACGACTATACAGCGGGGGACGCGGTGCCGATAATCCGCGCCATGTCTCACCCCAAGCGGAACTGGGCCCTCGTCCTCGGTGCGTCTTCCGGCTTCGGCGAGGCGGCGTCGATCGCCCTCGCCAGGAGCGGACGGAACGTCTTCGGCGTCCACCTCGACCGGCGCGCGACGCTCCCGAACGTGGAGCGGATCGCCTCCGAGATCGAGGGCGCCGGCGGTCGCGCGATTTTCTGGAACGTGAACGCGGCGGACGCGCAGAAGCGGGCGGAGGTCGTCGCGGGGATGAAGGAGGCGGTCGCCGCCGACACCGAGAACCCCTCCGTCGACGTCGTCCTCCACTCCCTCGCCTTCGGGACGCTGAAGCCGTTCCTCGGCGAGGAGAAGGAGCGGATGACGCAGGCGCAGATGGACATGACGCTCGACGTCATGGCCCACTCGCTCGTCTACTGGACGCAGGACCTCGTCGCGGCCGGGCTCCTCGGCACCGGGGCGCACGTCTTCGCGATGACGTCCGCCGGCGGGCACCGGATCTGGCAGTCCTACGGCGCGGTCTCCGCGGCGAAGGCCGCCCTCGAGAGCCACTGCCGGCAGCTCGCGGTGGAGCTCGTCGCGAAGGGGATCGCCGTGAACGCGATCCGCGCCGGCGTCACCGACACCCCCGCGCTCCGGAAGATCCCGGGCAACGCCCAGATGATCGACCGCGTCCTCGCGGTCCACCCGGCCGGCCGCCTGACGACGCCGCAGGACGTGGCGAACGTCATCGTCGCCGTCGCGCGCCCGGAGACGGCCTGGCTGACCGGGAACGTCCTCGGCGTCGACGGGACCGAGGACCTGATCGGGTGATCGCGCTCCCCGCGGGCTCCTTCGCCCTCGTCACCGGCGCCTCCGCCGGCATCGGCGAGGAGATCGCGAGGGGGCTCGCGCGCCGGAAGGTCCCCCAGCTCCTCGTCGCCCGGTCGGCCGACCGGCTCTCCGCCCTCGCCGCCGAGCTGCGCGCCCTCTCCGGCGTCGCCGTGGAGGCGATCTCCCTCGACCTCGCGTCGGACGGGGCGGCGGAACGCCTCTTCGCCGCGACGGAAGGGGCGGGCAGGCCCGTCGGCCTCCTCGTCAACAACGCCGGCTTCGGCTTCTACGGGCCCCAGGAGGAGCAGGAGCCCGGCCGGACCCTCCGGATGCTGAAGCTGAACGTCGAGACGCTCGTCGAGCTGACGGACCGGCTCCTCGGGCCGATGCGCGCGCGCAGGGGCGGGTTCGTCCTGAACGTCGCCTCGACCGCGGCGTTCCTCCCGGTCCCGTACATGGCGGTCTACGCCGCGACGAAGGCCTTCGTCCTCTCCTACTCGCAGGCGCTGCACGAGGAGCTGCGCGGCCGGGGGATCGTCGTGACGGCGCTCTGCCCGGGGACGACGCGGACCGACTTCCACCGCGTGGCGGGCCTCGCGCCGGGGGCGAGCGTCCGGTTCCCGTCCCTCTCCGCCGCCACGGTCGCCGAGGCGGGGCTCTTCGGCCTCGAGCGCGGGAAGGCGGTCGTCGTGCCGAACCTCCTCGACTCGGCCTGGATCTTCACGGGGCGCCTCGTCCCCCGCACGATCCCGCCGAGGATCGGCGCGGCCGTCTTCTCCCGCCTCCGGCGAGCCCGCCCGAGCTGACCCGGACCGGAGAGCGGCGCAACCTCAGACGTGCTCGCGGCGCGAGGCGATCGTGCCGCCGAGGAAGCCGGCGACGATCCCGCCGAGGACGAGGACGCTGCAGGTGGCGGGGGAGAGGAACCTCACGACGAAGACGCCGAGCAGGACGTTCTCCGTCGAGGCCACGAAGAGGAGGAGCCCGCGGAAGGTGACGGCGAGGAGGCCGAGCGCCGCGAGGCCGCCGAGGAGCCCCTGGAGGACGCCGCCGAGGAGGAACGGGCCGCGGATGAGGACCTCCGGCGCGCCGACGAGCCGCAGGATCTCGATCTCGTCGCGGTGGAGGAGGATCGTCAGGCGCACGACGTTCGCGATCGTGAAGGCGGCGCCGAGGGCGAGGAGGACGCCGGCGGCGAGGCCCGAGGCCGCGACGAGGCGGACGACGCCCCGGAGGCGCCGGATCCAGTCGACGTCGAACTGGACCTCGTCGGCGGCAGGGCTCGCGGCGAGGTTCGCGAGAAAGGGGCGGAGCGCGGCGGAGGAGACCGCGCCGGGGAGGAGGTCGAGCTCGATCGACTCGGGGAAGGGATTCCCGGAGAGGGTCCCCGCCGCTCCGGCGAGGCTCGCGAACGAGCGGGCGAAGCGGGCACGCGCGTCCTCCGGGGAGACGCGCCGCACCGCGCCGACGAGCTTCGATTCCATCGCCCTCCGCTCGAGGGCCTCCTTCGCCGCCTCGTCGGTGCCCGGCTTCAGGAAGACGGTGACGGCGGTCTCCCGGCGGAGCGTGTCGACGACTCCTCCCAGGTTCTCCGCGGAGAGGAGGAAGAGGCCGACGAGGAAGAGGGAGAAGGAGATCTGGAAGACCGAGACGAGGGTCATCCGCCGGGCCCGCCAGAGGCCCGACACCGCCTCGTCGAGGAGCGAGGCGAACGCGGCACCACGTTTCACGGTGCGTCCTGGTCCCGGGGCGGGAGGCGGACGCCGGAGTCGCGCCGCCACGAGGCCTGTGGCGGGAGCGCCGCCTCGACGAGTCCCTCGAGGACGCCGCCCCGGTCGAGCGTCAGGCACCGCCGGCCCGTCTCCCTGATGAGCGCGACGTCGTGCGTGGCGACGAGGACCGTCGTCCCGCGGACGTTGACCTGCGAGAAGAGGCGCATCACCTCCTGCGCGAGGCGGTGGTCGAGATTCCCGGTCGGCTCGTCGGCGATCAGGAGCTCGGGCTCGTTGACGAGGGCGCGCGCGAGGGCGACCCGCTGCTGCTCGCCCCCGGAGAGCTCCTCGGGCAACGCGTTGACCCGGTGGTGGAGCTCGACGAGCCGAAGGACCTGGTAGGCGCGGCGGCGGCGCTCGGAGATCGGGACGCCGAGGAACTTCAGGACGAAGGAGACGTTCTCGAAGACGGTCCGCGAGGGGAGGAGCTTGTAGTCCTGGAAGACGATCCCCATCGTCCTGCGGAGCTCCGGGACGCGCGAGGCGGACATCGCGCCGACGTTCCGCCCGTTGACGAGGATCTGCCCCGCCCCGGGGGACTCGGCCCGGTAGAGGAGCTTCAGGACCGTCGTCTTCCCCGCACCGGAGGGGCCGGTCAGGAAGACGAACTCCCCCTGGGCGACCTTGAAGGAGAGGTTCTTCAGGACGCGCCGTCCGTGGTACTCCTTCGAGACGCCGTAGAACTCGATCACGCGTCGAGCGTCTCGCGGAGAAGGCGGTTGACGAGGGCCGGGCTCGCCTTCCCGCCGGTCGCCTTCATCACCTGGCCGACGAACCAGCCGAAGGCGGCGCTCTTCCCGCCCCGGTAGGCCGCGACCTGCGCGGGGTTCGCGGCGATCACCGCGTCGACGGCGGCGCGGATCGGCGCCTCGTCCGTCACCTGGACGAGCCCCTTCTCGCGGACGAGCGCGTCGACGTCTCCCCCTCCCTCGCAGAGGATCGGGAAGAGCTCCTTGGCGATCTTCCCGGAGATCGTCCCGTCGTCGATCCTCTGGACGAGGCGCGCGACGGTGGCCGGGGCGACGGGGAGCCGCCCTTCCTGCCGGTCGGCGTCCGTCATCCGCGCGAGGAGGTCGCCGAGGAACCAGTTCGCGATTCCCTTCGGATTCGAGGGGTGCGCGGCCACGGCTTCCTCGAAGGCGTCGGCGAGGGGGCGGGTCGCGCAGAGCGTCGCCGCGTCGGAGGCGGGGAGGCCGAG